>JAILOA010000142.1 GCA_024691065.1 Lachnospiraceae bacterium
ATAAGATGCTTAGAAAGAAAAATATTGTCTTAAACGGCAAAAAGGCCGATGGCAATGAGCTTATCAAGGCTACAGATGAGATTCAAATATTTTTCAGTGATGAAACTTTTGATAAATTTGCCGGAGATGATATTGGCGGGAATCCTAATCAAAATGTAACAAAAAATTCCGGTGTGGAGAATGAAAATTCTGGTGATCGGTTACATTTAATAAAAGATAATCTGCTATTTGAAGATGAAAATATAATTGTTGTAAATAAGCCGGAAAACGTGCTTTCACAGAAGGCCGGGAGGGATGATATATCCCTTACGGAAATTGCAAATGAATATCTTAGAGAAAAAAACGAGATTTCATCGGGGTTTAAGGCCGGTGTTTGTAACCGCCTGGACAGGAATACCAGCGGGATTGTGGTTATCGGAAAGAGCATGAAGGGGCTGCACCTTATGAATCTTTACTTTAAGGAAAGATGGATTGATAAATATTATCTTTGCCTTGTTTGCGGGAATTTTAGTAGGGAATTTGACAATTATAATAAGGGGGTTGAAAATTTTGATGAAGATTGCGGAATGCAGGATATTCAATTAAAAAGCAATGCTTTTGAAGAAAAATCCAAGACTGTGAAATCAAATAATCCGGAAAAATATTTTCTTGTTTCGGATGGCAATTTTCTTAAGGATACAAAGCATAATACGGTAAAGGTTAATGTTTCAACAAAGAAGGTTCTTAGTTTGGATGAAATGAAGACAAACAATACAAATCATGATTCCATATACATTAAAACTGCATTTCGTCCGATAGAGCATGTGTCTTTTAAGGGGCATGATTATACATTGTTGGAAGTTAAGCTGTTTACCGGAAAGTCCCATCAAATAAGGGCTCACCTAAGGGCTCTCGGCTATCCGGTGGTTGGAGATTCCAAGTATGGAATGAAGAGTGAATATAATTTTTTGAAAAAAGAAATAAAGATAAATTCACAATTTTTACATGCCTATAGATTAGAATTTTCATCAGATGAATTTGTGGATGAAGCTTATAGAGGAGCAGGTTTTAAGGCAGAACTATTTAAAAACCGGAAAGATATATTAAGAAAGCTCGGGTTTTCGGGTGTAGATTGAGATGTGTAAAAGTAAGCAGTTACATTAAAAAAATGCTTAAAACAAAAGAATAAATATTTAACAACAGTACTAAAGTAAGCAGTAACATTTGAAAAAATTGCTTGCATTAAGAGGATAAAAATTTAACAATAAAGTAAAAAGTAAGCGTTACATTTTGAATTTAAAAATTTAAGCAAGGAAGGATTAGTATGCCGCTTTGGAATTCAAGGGGATTAAGGGGTTCGATGTTGGAAGAATCCATAAATCTTACCAATGAAAAGTACCGTGAAAAGGGTCTTGCGTTGGTTCAGAAGATACCTACCCCGATTACACCAATAAAATTTGATAAGGATAACAGGCAGATTACATTGGCTTATTTTGAGCAGAAAAGTACTGTCGATTATATCGGTGTTACACAGGAAATTCCGATTTGCTTTGATGCAAAGGAGTGTGCGGCGGTTTCATTTCCATTGCAAAATATTCATGAACATCAGATCGAGTTTATGCGGGATTTTGAAAAACAGGGTGGTATTGCATTTTTGATTATACAGTTTAAAACTCTTGATTTATATTATTATGTGCCGTTTCGTGATGTCCTTGTATTTTGGGAGAGAGCGCAGGAAGGCGGAAGGAAGAGCTTTAAAATAGAGGAACTTGATGAGAAGTATATCATAAAGGAAACCAATGGGGTTTTCATTCATTATTTAGAGGCGATAAATGTTGATTTATCGGAGAGAGAGTAAGGCTGAGGTTTGCGGTTTCTATATAAATAGTCAGAAGATTATTATTCAGAGATTAGGATTGTTGGACTTAAGTAAAAGTATATAGAGAATTTAGCAGATTAAAAGTGGGATTACAAGTAATATTACAAGTAATCTTACCCGGTAGATAATTTGCTTGAAAGAGAGTAAGGCGTATGGAAAGAGAAGACATTATTAAGAAAAAAGATTTGATTAAAAATTTAGTATATGATGAGAGTTACATTCCGATGACCAGGAAGGAAATGGCGAATTTCCTGCAGGTTCCAAAGGGCGAGAGAAAGGGATTTAACAAGGTTATCGATTCCCTTTTTAAGGATGGTACGATTGAGACCGATATCAACGGAAAGCTCTATAAAAAGGACGGTTATGTAATAATCGGAAAGTTTATGGCGTCCAAAAGTGAGTTTGGTTTTGTAAGGATTGAGGGTGAGGATGAGGATGTTTTCATTCCTAAGAATTGCAAGCTGAATGCGATGGACGGTGATATCGTGCAGATTATTATTACATCTGCGCCGCCGTACGGAAAGCGCGAAGGTAAGGTTGTTAATATCAAGGAGCGAAGTCGCGAATATGTGGTTGGTACCATTAAGAGGACTGCAAAAAAATGTGTTTGCATACCGGATAATGAAAAGATAGGGAAAGACATTTTCATAGAATTTGATAATTCAATGGGAGCGGTTACGGGTACCAAGGTTGTTGTAAAGATTCTGAATCTTCAAGATGAGAAGGCGACACGTTTCGAAGGTGATGTGGTTGAAATCCTTGGACATATTGATGATCCGGGGGTTGATATACTTTCTGTTATCAGGGATTTTGGTATTCCGGATGAGTTTCCGGAGGATGTTACCGAGGAATTAAAAAGGGTTCCGGACAGTGTTCCCGAAGAATATAAAAGTCAGGATGGAGATTTTCCGAGAGTTGACTTTAGGGATTTACTTACCGTGACGATTGACGGTGAGGATGCAAAGGATCTCGATGATGCTATTTCCCTTGAGAGGGATGGCGAGAATTACATACTGGGTGTGCATATTGCAGATGTGTCCGAGTATGTGAAGGAACGTTCACCGCTTGATAAGGAAGCCTTGAAAAGAGGAACCAGCGTTTATCTTGCTGACAGGGTTATTCCGATGATTCCGCATAAGCTTTCAAATGGAATCTGCTCGCTTAATCAGGGCGAGGACAGGTTGACTCTTTCATGTATGATGACGATTGACAGTAAGGGCGAGATTTTAGAGCATAGTATAGTTGAGGGAATCATAAATGTTGACAGGAGGATGAGCTACAATGCTGTCAGCGAGGTTATAGAGAATAAGCGCGGGGCAGCGTATTTTGTGGAAATGGAGCCGGAGAGGCTATGTCCCGAGAGAGATGAGGAGTTCGTTACATTTTTCGAACTTATGTACGAACTGAAGGACATTTTATATAGGAACAGGCATAAAAAGGGCTCTGTCGATTTTGATTTTCCGGAGGCTAAGATTATTTTGGACGAGTCCGGAAAATGTATCGATATCAAGGAATATACGAGAAATGATGCCAACAGGGTGATAGAGGAATTTATGCTTGCTGCGAATAAGACCGTTGCAGAGGACTATTTCTGGCAGGAACTCCCGTTTGTTTACAGAACGCATGATTATCCGGATTATGAAAAATGTATCGAACTTAGGACGCTTGTGCAGGCTTACGGATATGATTTGAAACTTAAAAATGACACGGTGCATCCTAAGGAAATTCAGAAGCTTATTAAGAAAATAAAGGGAAGTCCGGAGGAGTCATTTATCAGTATGATGGCGTTAAGGTCAATGAAAAGGGCAGTTTACTCAACCAGCTGTGACGGGCATTTTGGCCTGGCATTTAAGTATTATTGTCACTTTACTTCTCCGATCAGACGATATCCTGATTTGCAGATTCACAGGATTATCAAGGAGAATATACATGGGAAGCTTTCCGGCAAGAGAATTTCGCATTATGAGAAGATGTTGCCGGAGGAGGTTATAGAGCTTAGCAGGCTTGAAAGAAGGGCCGATGATTGTGAGAGAGAGGTTGAGGCTATAAAGAAGGCTCAATATATGGCACAATTTGTCGGAGAAACCTTTGACGGTGTAATTTCGGGCGTGACAAATTGGGGAATTTATGTTACATTACCTAATACGTGCGAAGGAATGGTAAGGCTCGCTGATCTTTATGATGATTATTACATTTATTTGGAAGATAAGCATATGGTTATGGGAGAAGAGTTCGGGAAAATGTATACTCTTGGTATGCCGGTGAAGGTTACCATTTCAAATGTAAATGAATTTAATCATACGATTGATATGAAATTCCCGATTGATATGAATGATTATAGTGGGATTTAAGAATCCGGCGAGTTAGAAAGGAAATAAAATGGCAGGAAAGGAAAATAAGGGTCGTAAGCTTATTGCGAACAACAAAAAAGCCTACCACGATTATTTCGTGATTGAAAAATACGAGGCAGGCATCAGTCTTGTGGGAACCGAGGTAAAGTCGCTTCGCGCAGGCAATTGTAGCATTAAGGAAGCCTTTGTAAGGATAGAAAATAATGAGGTTTTCATTTATAATATGCATATAAATCCTTATGAGAA
>JAILOA010000162.1 GCA_024691065.1 Lachnospiraceae bacterium
TGTTTTATTTTATGCAGGAAAAATAAGAAAAAAATAATGTGTAACGCATTTGTTACACATAGTATTATATAATTTCATTGTATACCGAAAATCAGGATACTAATCGTAAAAAAAGCGTTATTAATAGATAATTTAAGGAGGGCTTTAGCTATGCCGACAAAGAAAAATGAGAATAAAATAAAACAGGTATCAAAAGAGGAGCAGAATTTTAAACAACATGTCACCCAGGCTATAGAAGCTGCTGACAATAAGTATAATGATTTAATAAAATTCTATGGTTCTAAACCTCATATGCCAAACATTATTCCCAGCTGTGATGAGTTTAATGCTATAACAATTGAGCCGACAGATGAATTGGACGATAAAATGATTGCCGTTATAACCCTTGGTGCGCTTTTTGACGAAAAGTGGATTGACAGATCTATGACTGCTTCAAGTGCAGTCGGCCAGGAAAGTATTGGATTTAATAGGACTTTCTTTATTGAGAATCTTCCTGCGGGCGACAATAGAGTGGGCTCTTTTTCTGATGTTTTGGTATTGGGTAGATTGAAGGCTAAAAGAATCATTGATGAATATAAAGCAGGTAATAAAAAGGAAGCTAATGAATGTATCAGGAGATTCATTGCCCAGGGTAAAAGTATCAATGATACAGTTGATTATGTGAATACATCTTTGAGTAGTGTGTATGGAACAGCATTTAATATATCTAAATCAGTAATAGATATGTCAGGTGAATTATTGGGGAAAGATACATTTAAAAATGAAAATAAATTGAACGATGTGGATAAGGTATTGGTATCAGGATATTCTAAGCATAAAGCTATGTTTGTTGATTTTTTGAAAAAATCGGACAATTTTATGAAGAATCCTCCAAAAGCAGGATCAAAGGAGAGAAAAAAATTAGTTGATGATTTATTATTTACAAACTATTGCATAAATGTTTTTAATAAGGAATCACTTTATAAAAGTGAGAAATTGTATGATGAAATTCTTCAGAAAATGCTTTTGGATATTGGTGTGGAACCCGGAAGCAAGGAGGCAAAAAATCTTAATTACTCCATAGATTTTGTTAATAATGTAACACAACCTATAATTAATAACTGTAAATATAATATGGTTACAGATTTTGAGTATTTGGCTTCTTTCGATAAAGGAATAGAACATCTTAAGAAGTTATATTTAGACAGTATCAGAAAGACACCTGAATACAAAAATCTCGTATCCGCAAAGAATGATGAAATCGCTAAGGGGCTTATTGAGGCAAATGAAGCTGCCAATAAAAATGCATTTAGAATATTTACAAATGTAAAAGCAAGTAAGTTAAATTTGGATAACGGTAAAGAGAGGGTTAATAACAGTAGTAAAGACAGATATGATGAAATAGATAAAGAAATAAGAAGAAATATTAATCGTATTTTTGATGGTAAAACAAGAAGTATATATAAGATTGATGATTTTAAGGCTGAATCTATGCATAAAAACGCAGAAAATATTGATGCGATTATAAATGATTTTAAGAGACACGTAACTCAAAAAGAAGCAGGTATTGCTTTTGAAGGTTTAAATGGTCTTAAAGAGATAGCAAATAGATTAGCTCACAAACAGCCTGATGAAAATGATATAAATGAATATTGTACAGCTGTTAATAATGCCATTGATCTTGCAGAAAATGCTTTGTTTGATGAAAAGATTTCAGCCAATCCCGGAAAGGTAAGTGCTATAAAGAGACTTTCGAGACATTTGAATGCAAATAAAAATGTTATACAGGGAATTCAAAAGGAAATTGATAACAAGAGGTTTTTGGATGAAATAAATCAAAAAGCTAATAATAATAAATTATATGAAATACTTACGGAGGATAATCTTAACAAACTTTCCGAAATTAAAACAGATTTAATTAAGGAGAAGCTCAGTGTAGGAAATAATGTTTATAAAGTATTGGGAGAAAGAGCTTCAGATGGAATCAATAAAATTAAAGATATATTGGTAAATCATGAAGAGCTTAAAGGTGACGTACTTAAGGAAGCTAAAAAAGCCATAACGGATATTTTGGTTGAAAAAACATATCATCTATTTAAAAATGATTCTATTAACTATGATGAGTTTGTGAGCAAAGGTGTTCAGGATCTTCCAAGATTTAAGGAACTTACGGAGAATTTAACTTATGAAACTCTCGGAGCATTTGCTTTTGGTGATTTGGGAGATTCGTTAGTTAATAAGGATACCTTAGCGGAAATTAAACAGCTTGCCGAAAATAAGGAAAAGGAAAAAAATCAACGTATATCCGATCAGGTTAAGCAGGAAATAGAAAGGGTTAAGAATTTGCCTCCTGTGCAAATTCCGGTACAACCACAACCACAGGTGAATTTACAGGCTCAGCAAGTTCAGCCAAATGTACAGCCGGGTCAGCCAAATGTACAGCCGGGTCAGCCGGGGCAGCTACAGGGCCAGCCAAATGTACAGCCGGGTCAGCCAAATGTACAGCCGGGTCAGTCACAGGCAGATTTACAGGAAAATGCAGGTCAGCCTAAGGTAAATGTAGCTAAGCCAAAGGCACAGAATAAAAAGACCGGTAAAGTTAGTGATGCGGATTTAGAAAAAGAACTTAAAGAGCTTGAAGATGAAGTAAATAATGAAGAAGTAAATAAAGAAGAAGTGAAAAGACCTATTTCCGAAGAACGAGATATCATGAAAGATATCAAGAAATATATAGGTGGAATTATAATCGCTACAAATAGAGGTAGAGGTAAATATGATAAAACAATTAATAGTGAATTTAAGAAGTACAATTCAATTCTCAATAAGATTAAAGAGGATGAAAAGGTAACTATTGATGATGTCATAAAAGCACATGATGGAGTTGTAAAACTAAAGAATAGTCTTAAGGGTAAACTTGATGCCAAAAAGAGTAATAAACTGGATTCATTCGATTCTCGATTAAACAATCTTGGCGAAAGTATGATCCACAAATATATAAGTGACAAATTTTTAGAAGTTAGAATTTCTGACAAAAATCTCAAGGCATTAAGTTCAAAAAACAGAGAAACTGAAGAATATAGGACTGCATATGTAATTAGCAATATTTATGATAAACGAAACGATGATATACTTGAAAGAAGGATTAAGAATAATAAACCGGAGAGCTTAAAGGATTATTATAATAGAGTTAAAGATAAGAATAATTATAAGTTTGTTAATTTGAAAAAGGATATTAAGCTTATCAATGATACCAAAGAGGAAATATTTGGATCGGAATATGGGTATGAGGATGAAGTTACAGATGAAGATACAATAACTAAAATCGCCGGAATCAAAGAAGTAGTAGATTCAATAGATTTAAATATATTTAAAAATTATGTCTTGATGGATAGCATTGCAACACTTAAAGAAGCGGTTAAAAATGTAAGAAATCAGGATATTTATGCCGGAGTGCCTATTTCCGAAGAGGTTATTAAAGTTGTAGATAATGTTGTTCAAATATTATACAATGATATAGCTAATTATAAATATGCAAAAAAGGAGATAATTGATACTACCAGAGCTTCGGTTGATCGCGAGCAAGCTATTACGGATTTAGAGGATGTGATTCAAAGGTATAAGCCGGGTATAAAGGCTGTATTGGATCCTAATAAGCCGGTAGAATATGAGCTTGATAATGAATCTATAATAGAGCAAAATAATGTTAAAGCGCCGGTTACACAGAACCAGCAGTTCATTCAGGGGCAGCAACCAAATCAGAACCAGCAGTTTATTCAGGGGCAGCAGCCAAATCAAAATCAGCAGTTTGTTCAGGGGCAGCAGCCAAATCAGAACCAGCAGTTTGTTCAGGGGCAGCAACCAAATCAGAACCAGCAGTTCATTCAGGGGCAGCAGCCAAATCAGAACCAGCAGTTCATTCATGAACAGTATATGACCAATAACCTGTTTGAAACCGGAAATCAGTTAACAAACAATAATCAGTTAACAAACAATAATCAGTTTGTAAACAATAATCAGTTCACAAACAATAATCAGTTTGTAAACCGGAATAATAACAATATAGGAAATCAGGGTCAGTTTATAAACAACAACTTTGTAAATCAGAATCAGTATACAACCCGAAATGTTCCTAATAATACAGCACCCGGAGCAGAAACTCCGGATAGTACATCCATATTTGCATTCGGGCTAAGCGGAGAAACAACGGAAGTAATAGGAACTCTTAATGATCTTGAAAAAGAGAGGCGTGATGCTTATGTTCAGTCTCTCGGAAATGATTATCAAAATGAATTTAAGAAAAAACAGGATTCATTTGCCAGAACATTATTGGCTAATAGTCTTGATTCGGAATTTGTTGAAGCGACAATGTCCGGAAATGTTAAATCCATGCAGAATGTCATGAATAAAAACAAAGATAGAAATGAAAAGATTATGCAATCCAGACTTAATATCCTGTTTAGCGGAAAGTACATGGGATTTTTGAAGAATTGTGGTTTGAAATGTCCTTTAGATGTAATTACCATCGACGGAAAAGTTCCATCTGAGATATGGGGTAATAAGTATAAAGACATTAAGGATCCGGGTGAATATAATAGATTCATGATGGCAGAAGTTGCAAAAACAGCTACATTTGGACGAAATACTCTTAAATTCAGACAGTTCCGTATATCTTCAAAGAATAACATAATTGAAGATGAGCCAAGACTTTTAATGCCTAATTTAGAAAATGCAGAAAGGCTCGTAAAGGCTTATGGAACATTATCCGAGGCTACAAGCAGATATGTGAAGAATGAGTTGAATACAATGACTAACAGATTGATTGCTACTCAGAAGAATAATAAGAAATCTTTGGACTTAGCAGAAGGAAAGGGTAGTTCAAATTTATATGTAAATATGACAAATGCTCTTAAAAATTTGAATGAAACTTTATTAAATACCGAAGCTACTGATGTTGATAAGATTATACCGAAATTTGAAGAACTTGAAAAAGCTTCAAAGGATTATTATGATACCCGTTCAAAAGAATATTTCCACAATGATGAAAGGGTTGAAGTAGCGGGTAGATTAAGAGATTATTGTCATAACAATATTAAGTTGTATAAGCATCTTAAAAATGAAATCAAAGAATCGGGTGTTGATTCAGGTGCTGACAATGCCGAAGTCAGCAGATATGTTGATAATGCTTTGAGATTATACAACGGAGAACATGGAAGAAACGTAGGAGCAAAAATCGGTAAGAATCCATATGCAAGAATTAAATTACTGGCTGTAAAAGATGAATATGATAGTATTTACTCTGCTATGAATCTTGAAAGCGGATTTTCAAACAGAATTAAAGAATTCAACAAACGTGTCTTTGTTGAGGACGGAAAGTTTAAAATCAACAAGAAGGAAAATCCATCTTTGAAAGAATGCGCAGAGGATTATATAGCATTTTCATTGATAGATAAGTTAAATAATGACGACAGAACAATTTCAGATATAAATGAAGTTGACAAGAAGTTGAATCTTAACGAACTAAAACAACAAGCCGGTGATTTGGAAAAGAATTCGGTATTTGCAAGTTTGTATAAAAATTATAAAAAACCTCAGGAAGTTATAGCACGCTATGAAAAAGTTGAGAGTGCTTATAACAAAAGAATGAATGATATCGAAACAAGGTTTAAAGATTTTTCGGATAAAGCTACTGCAGCTAATAATAAAGTAGTCGAGGCAAACAAAAAATTACCTTATAACAAACATGCAAAGGCGTATTCGGGTTCGGTTGTAAAAGGCCTGGGAGAGTACATTTTACAGGATAATAACAATAATAAAGTTAAGGAAAGATTTGCCGAAGTAGCAGTAGATTATTTGATGAAAAATGTTCTCGATAAGAATGTTGTAAGAGAATTGATTTATGATGATAAACTTTTTAGGGCAGTACGTAACAATATTAAAAAGGATACTGAAAATCTGATTTCTCAAACCGATTTTAATCCAAACGGTAGTGCCTTTGACAATAAGGGTGTTTTAGACAGATATTTCAATGTAAAATCTATTCATGCTCCTGAATTAATGAATAGTTTTAACAATGCATTTAATGCTTATAAGAAGAAAAATAAGACACTTGCAGAAGGTACAAAATATCTTGGAGAATCAACAAAGTATGAGAATTTATTCAGAAAGTTTAAGGATGACCGCAAGGAAATTTTAGAATCAGTATACAGTGATGGTCCTAAGAAGGTCGAAACAAAGGCTTCAGAGACTGAATTAAAGGCTGATGAAACGAAAGAGGCAGAGTCCGGGACAAAAGAAAATGTTAATAAAGCAGCTAAGATTGCCGAAGAACAGAGAAAGAATAAATTGGCAGATCATATTATCGATTTAAATACAAGACGTATTAATTCATTAAATGATAAGCGAATCAGAGATATGATAGCAGGTGCAAATATTCTTGATAAGACAAATGTGCTTAGCAGATCTATTGAAGCTGTATCCAGAATCAGTAAAGATGTATTTACACCTAACAGCGACGGTGAATATGATCCGATTTCAAGGGGTGGTATCACATTATTAAAGGGCTATTATATGGATGGTATTAATAGTTGCGATAATATTATTGAATCCCGGGATTATAATGTAACACCGCAGATGAGGAGATTTGCTTATAAGTTAAAGAGAATATTTAATGCGGATTTATCAAGA
>JAILOA010000193.1 GCA_024691065.1 Lachnospiraceae bacterium
CGAGTCCCTTCAGTTCTTCTGCCGCGCCCTTGATGTCATCCTGCGCAAGTATAGCGCTAACTACTGCTACTCCGGCAATTTGGCTTCCTTTTAGTTGACGAAGATTATCCTTGCTGATACCGCCAATAGCGACAATCGGAATATTTACAGCCTCGGAAATGCTTTTCAATGTTTCAAAATCTATAACCTTTGCATCGTCCTTGGTGCCTGTAGGAAATACCGCTCCAACCCCAAGATATGATGCCCCCGCCAACTCGGCGAGAAACGCCTGCTGTACGTTACGTGCGGAAACCCCGATAATCTTATCTTCGCCAAGGATTGTCCTGACCTCGGTCGGATTCATATCCTTCTGCCCAACGTGCACGCCATCGGCATCCACGGCCTTAGCAATCTCTACATTATCATTAATTATGAGCGGTGCATTATACTGATGGCATAATTTTTTAAGTTCCAATGCATCCTTTAAAAATGTATCATAATCCAGATTTTTCTCACGAAGCTGAATGATTGAAGCTCCGCCCTCAAGCGCCTCTCTGACCTGCTCTACTAAAGTCCTTTCACCAAGCCACGCCCTGTCGGTAATGGCATAAAGTGACATCTTATTTTTCAAATTATTATCCATAATAAATCCTTCTTATTTTAAAATCCAACAAATTTTTCGTACTGCGTAAGCCATAACGCACAGGGTCGGAATTATATTATTCTGCCTGAGCATTACTTTGAAATCAATTTCCCGCTGCAGCACAACATTGAAAATTTTAGCACCTTTTTAAATATGAGTCAATGTATATGATAGTTATAAAACTATTGTAAATATCAAGTAATATGTGGTATATTAAGACTACTTAGGAAAGAATTATTATTGATATGTGGTTTAATAAGACCACATAAGAAAACATTATTGTTATTTTATGATTTATTAAGACTACTTAGGAAAGAATTATTATCGACATGTGGTTTATTAAAACTACTTAAGAAAGAATTATTAATGTAGTATATCAAACATACTTAGGAAAGAATTATTATTGATATGTGGTTTATTAAAACTCATTTAGGAAAGAATTATTTATGTGGAGGACAAATTAATGGGTACATTTAAAACTCTTGAGGAAGCCCGCGAATATTTTAAAGGTGATAGATTTGCTACGGAAAGTGGCATGGTAATAGATGAATTGACCGATGATATCTGCGTTTGCAGCTTAGAGCTTAATGAAAGCCATACCAATGCACATGGTGGTATTATGGGTGGCGTTATGTTTACGCTTGCGGATTTTGCATTTGCTGCTCTTTCTAATCATAACCACAGCGTGACCGTTGCACAGCAGGTTTCGGTGAATTACCTCAATATGGTTAAGGGAAACAAACTCATTGCGACTGCGCGTTTCAAGAAAAACGGACGCAGTTCCTGTGTTATCAATGTAGATGTAACCGACGACACCGGCAAGGATATCATTCAATTTGTAGGCACAGGATTTAAATTGTAAACATATGATTTAAACTGTATGCATATGATTTAAACTGTAAACATATGATTTAAACTGTATGCATATGATTTGAACTGTAAACATATGATTTAAACTGTATACATATAATTTGAACTGTAACCCTATGATTTAACCGTAAATCCAAAAGAATTGAACTGTAACCTTATGATTTAAACTGTAAAGTCAAAGGATTTAATAATATGGATAAATTCAAGAAAATATTAAAAAAACTGAAAGAAAATACCTATCAGTTTACTATGATTTTAGTTACCGTTGCCATAATTTTTCTCGTTGTAGTGGTAATCGGTAATGCATATAAGCGCTTTAAAAACTCAAAAATCAGTGAGAATCTAAGAACTTCTTCCTCGGAAAATGCAGCGACCTCAGAAAGTTCCGATTCTTCTGATACGAGTGACAATTCAAGCGTAATCACAAGAACCTTGGAAACATTTATGGACGCCGAAGGAAGCAAGCATGAATTCTACCTGGATAATGAAGCTACCATGGTCGAATCCGATAAAAGTAAATTTGAATTAAAAGACGGCTATATGACCTACAACGATGATGGCTATGAAACCAAAATCGGAATTGACGTTTCTTTTTATCAGAATGAAATCGACTGGGAACAGGTTAAGGAAGCCGGCATAGATTTCGCATTTATAAGAGTCGGTTATAGAGGATACTCCGAAGGCAAGCTTATGATAGATGATACATTTGAGCAAAATTATGCAGGTGCAAAGGAAGCCGGAATCGAGGTCGGACTCTATATATTTTCACAGGCTATCAATGAGGATGAGGCGCGCGAAGAGGCTAAATTCTGTGTGGATGCCCTTGACGGACGCGAACTTGACTACCCTATTATATTCGATCCGGAATCCATTTTACATGATGAAGCAAGAACCGACGATGTGACCAAAGAGCAATTTACCGCCAACACTCTTGCTTTTTGCGATGAAATCGAGAAAAACGGCTACGAATCCGGATTATATGCGAACCTCATGTGGCAGGCATATATGCTGAATATGGCGGAATTAAAGGATGTTACTATGTGGTTTGCGGATTACAGTTCCAAACCGCAGACACCATATGCATTCAAATATTGGCAGTACTCCTGCACCGCAAATGTACCTGGCGTTCCGACTGAGTGCGATATAAACATTGAGCTTATACCGAACGAATAAGTTTCTTTAAAATATTAGACTTTTATACTTCATAATGAAATTTATTCCCAAGTATATTTATACATTAGACTTGTATATATTTTGCTCTCAACCTGTTTATTGGTTTTCCCATATTATAAAATCTTTCTTCGTACTCGGTCATGATATTATCCTTGGCCGGTCCGTTTTCATGGAGGTTACGGTTATTTTCGAGAAGTGTCCAGTTATTTTTCTCAATTTCTTTTAACGAAAAATCAAACAGGTCATTATTATCGGTTTTAAATTGTAGAATCCCCTCAGGATTCAAAATATTTTTATATTTTGTAAGGAAATAGGATGAGGTAAGTCTCCTTTTGGAATGTCTTTTTTTAGGCCATGGATCGGAGAAATTTAAATAAATTCTGTCTACTTCATCCTTATCAAAATATTTCTCAATTTCCTCGGCATCCATTCTCATAAATATAATATTTTTGTATGGAATTTTCCCTTCGAAACTATTATAATTTGAAATTTCATCCGAAATTTCTATCATTTTTCCGTCAATATTTTTTTCGAAATTTTCATCAATTTCAGAATTTTCATTTTCCTCTGAACCCGCGATATTTACTTGGTTTTCTCCAACTTTCATATTGCTTGAATTTTCGGAATTTTCTTCTTTTTCAAGCTCCTCTAATTTTTCAATTGCCCTTACCAAAACGCTTGAAAATTTTTCAATTCCAATGAAATTTATATCCGGATTTTCCCTGGCCAAATCCATTATGAATTTACCTTTTCCCATTCCGATTTCTATATGAATCGGATTATCATTTCCAAATAATTTATGCCAACTTCCCCTGGGACTTTTCTCCAACCCATCCGTTTGAATGGTATGAATGTCTGCTGCAATTTTTTCCTGTGAACCTTTTACATGTTTTAATCTCATTTTGATTTTCCTCTGGTTATATTTTATTTTTATAATATTCTTTCTTTGTATTGTTTTTTTTATTTTTTTAATAGGTATCTATCTTTAAATATCAATTTGGGGGTTATTCTTTTTTATAAATATGCCGGGCATACAAAATCTACTTCTATCATCTATCCCGGCCGATATGTTCAAATTATACCCATATTCATCCCCAGCCGATATATTCTAATTATACCCATCTTAATTCCAAGTCGATATATTTCACCGTCTTTTCCCATCTGCATTCCGGTCGATATATTATACTGTCTTTTCTTATCTGCATTTTACTGACAAATTTCTCAGTCAGACCTTCCGCTTAAAAAGAATCCGAACAATACCAAAGCTATTATCACAATTAAAATAAGTGCCATCTTAAGTATAAACCTCCCTATCCTAAAGAATTTATGTCTGTAACGCCTTCCTTTATCAACCCATTTTCCGGTTTTACTTTTCTTCTCTTCATTGCATCGAAAGCATGAACCACATAAATTACCGATGTCATTTACATTTTTACACCCCATCTTCTTCAGGGTTTTCTTGTACTGCTTCGCCGTGTCATTATCGTATTTTAAAATTGCAACCGGTATAATATGATCAACTGTGATGTTTTTTGCTCTTACCAATCGCCCGCAATAGGTACACAAATAGAATCCAAAAACAGGCTTATTTTTTTCAAACCATTTATCCCTGTAATTCGAGCTTCTGACATATTTTGTTTCTACGATTGTAAATGTAAGCTTCTTCCTTTTTGCATATCTTTTTTTCTTATTTACGAATCTTTTACTGCCGTCAATAGTCCAAGCGGTACCACCACGAAACACAAATCCCCTTCGCTTTAGGGCTTTTCTGTAACGGTAGGTTGTATGCTTGTCGCTGCCATTCGTTATTCTTAATTGATATCTTTTTTCTTCCATAAATATTTCGACTCATTGTAAAACGGACATTATTTAATCCTCTTTATTTCCTTTAAACAGACATCATTTATTCCGCTATATTTCCTGCATTCTCAAATATCCCCACTTTAAAACCAAAGAGGCACCCGAAGGCACCTCTTCTACAGACTTGCGCTCAAGTCAAATTTTTATTCTTTATAATTTTCTGATTCGCTTCCGGCCCATAAATTCAGGAACAATTCTATGTCCAATCCCGGAAATTGCTTTAACATATTCCGGAATAAGTAAGCCATTTTCCCCTACGATTAATGCTATCGCATATAAAGTTGGGGAATGATACATTCAAATCAATTATTTCTTAATAAGAAGTGACTGACCTGTCATTTCTGCAGGCTGCTCCATGCCCATAATTTCAATAAGTGTAGGTGCGATGTCGCAAAGCTTTCCGCCCTCACGAAGTGTATAAGCAGGATCATAATTATATAATACAAATGGAACCGGGTTGGTTGTATGTGCCGTATGTGGAGCGCCGGTCTCATAATCAACCATC
>JAILOA010000228.1 GCA_024691065.1 Lachnospiraceae bacterium
GAAGAAAATGCACCACTCCTCTTTCCCTTATTCGGATAAACATCAATCCAGCGATTCTCAAATCCGCTTTTTACAATATCGGTATATTTACTGCCCAACGGCGCTGTCGCTCTAAGCACCAACTTTTTACACTCCTCAAACGGATACGGTATCTCCGGAGCCTCGGAAAGCGGAGCATATAAATCATAATAATGTAACTCGGAAACTTCAAGTACATTTTTCCTGAAATCAACATATTTATACATAATGGCCATATGTTCTCTTACTGATTCAATGAGATTATCATAAACAAATTCCGGTACATTTTCATAAGAAGTATACATATTTCTCGCAGAACTGTAATGACGTACCTTAGCCTCGGCTACATCGGCCTTAAGGGCACCTGTGTAGGTAGCTGCCAATGTATTTATGTGATTCTTATAAGTCTTATAAAACTTTTCAAATGAATTTTTTCTGAGTACGCGGTCACTTGCCATCTGAAGTGGAATGTAAGCGGCATTGGAAAGCTCCTGCTCGTTCCCCTCGGAATCCACACAGTTTTCGAAAGTCATGTCAGCATTCATAAGATTGCTTGATGCTTCCCTTGGCACTGCAAATGTTTCACCAAATGTAGCGAGCAGCTTTTCTTCGGTTTCGCTTAATGTATGCGATTTCTGCCTTAAAAGCTTTGTGAGAATATAACTAAAGTCCTTTAATATCGGATCTTCAATCAGAGCTTTCAATGTCTCATCCGGCAATGCTAAAATCTCCGGCTCTGCAAATGAAATGGCAGTTGATAACTCCACATACTTCGCATAAATCACGGACTGCATAGCCTGGGCAGCCTCTTCTCTTGTGTCCATGCTCCTCCTCATACTTGCATAGGTAACAAGGTTATCCATTTTTCTGTCCATCTCATTTTGAGAATCAAAGAAATCCCTTATGGAACGGGCATCCACAAGCTTCCCCTTGAAAGATGCCACCTTTTCTATGAGCGGATTTATGTTATTTAAATCCTCTTTCCAAGCCTCATCGCTTTCATACATACTGGAAAGATCCCATTTATATTCATCTTCGATTTCTACTCTCTCTTTTACTTCTAAATCCACAATTTTCCTCCATTTTATGCGTTTAATTTTTTATGTATTTTTTTCCTCAGCCCTGCCTCTTTTATTCCATACAACCGCACAGCCGTATCTGGCCGGTGCAGTAAACTAATATTTATTTACATACTAATTTCCCTTGTTTTTTCCTCAGCCTTTCCTCTTTTATTCCAAGCAACCGCACAGCCATATCGGGCCGGTGCATAAATCTTATATTATTTACGTACTAATTTTCCTTGGCTTTTTCCTCAGCCTTTCCTCTTTTATTCCAAGCTACCGCACAGCCGTATCGGGCAAGCGCATACAGCTCACGTATAACAATTCCGACCAACATCGAAGTGATATATAAAAGCCCACCGTAAAGCAGGTAATATCCAAGAACATGAATTCCTGTATCACCGCCATTCATTTTAGTCAATATCTTGCTTCCCGTTTCACCGAAAAATCTAATCATTACGCCATGCAGCATAAATACATAAAGAGTCATCTCTCCGAGAAATTGTATGATACCGCTCTTTAAGCCTTTAAATACAGACACAAAGAACATCAGAGCCCCACAAGAAGAAATATATACCAATGAACACTCCATTACAAAAAAGTGTCCGTTATTGCCCACGCCGTAAATATCAAAATCAACCTTTGTCAAACCATAACGTAATAAGAATCCAAGTAAAAATATACAAGCCGATACAATTATCTGAGCCTTCCTTGACAACTTGGTTTTCTTGAAAAACAAATTAACTTCATAACCTATAAGTAAAAACAGTAAATTCGTATCCAATATATAACCCGAAAAATCAGGTGATGTGGCTGTTTGATTTAAGAAGCAGAAATCAGCTATTGCAATAGTGAAAAATGCAAATATCATATACCCTCTTCGTATGATATTATAAGGCTTTTTATCTACACATATAACAGCATAAAACGGGAAAAATATCAGCAATTTTATATATGCTACAATGTACCAAAACTGTCCTACCATATCTGTAGGACTTTGCAATAAAACATAATTCTTTAGTAACTCCCAATTAGCATCCGGAGATGTAAACAACTCTCCGAAAGTCTTTTGCCTATATATCCATGAATAAGCAAAACAAACAAGAATTGTTACTATCACGGTAGGTACATATACTCTTACCAGGAATGATTTAATCTTAGATAAATAAACTTTTGGAATTGCGCTTAATCTATCTTCTCCCTGAACCCTTGTAAAAAGATAATACCCTAATATTGTAAAAAATATAGGTACATTATCCGACAGTAAACATTTCATCATCAAAGCAGGGGTGTTGACCCCTCCGTCAGCCTTAATATAACCAAGTTGAATATGAGCAAATATCACCAAAAAACATGCATAAATCCTAAGCAGCTCAACCGACGAGTCTCTTTTATCCCCCTTTGGTATAAGCCTCAAATAATCTTTTAAACTTTTCATAATATTTCCTTCCCAAATTGTTATTTTAATGTATCTCAAGCCCGACACATCCTTATCAAAATGTATCCCGCGCCCGACACATCCTTATCAAAATGTATCCCGCGTACGACACATCCTTATTTAAATGTATCCCGCGTACGACACATCCTTATTTAATTGTATCCCGCGCCCTATACATTTTATATCTAATATGTCTTATGTTCAAGCTTTTTATATTCGGAGAATACATTTAAACAAGCATCACGGTCTATGCAAATTAGCCGATCCTTTAGCTGATCCCTGCCACCTGCGAGTTTATCGAACTTTTCATCGCGGAAACCAATGGAAGCATTGTCGGCAATTGTGCATCCGTAATAAACCCTATCGATATTTGCCCAGAGTATTGCAAACAGACACATCGGGCAAGGCTCGCCTGTGGTATAAAGTTCACATCCCGATAAATCATGTGTTCCCAGATTCTTCTCGGCATTTCGGATAGCGGTAATCTCGCCATGTGCAGTGGAATCAATATTTGCAAGAACCATATTGTGCCCCCTGCCGACGATTTTACCATCCTTGACTATTACCGAACCGAATGGCCCACCGTGTCTGTTATAAATCCCCTCAAGAGCCTCGTCTATAGCCTCTTTCATATACGGATTTCCGGCTTTTATCCGGACATCCGGCTTTATCTCTTCTTCCGACCTTATCGCTTCATCCGGCTTTATCTCTTCTTCAGACCTTATCGCTTCTTCCGGCTTTATCACATCATCTGATTTAATTGCTTCATCCTCATTCTTTTCATTTCCCATATTTTTAATCTCCCTCAATAACTATATTTTCAAGATTCATTTGAACTTTTTTCTTTCACTTTTTTCTCATAACAAACTTTACACTGTCATTTTATAAAAAAAAATCAATCTCCCTACCCGTATTATATTCGAAGCATTGGGGGCTTAAAAAGGCCCCCAAAAATAACTATTTTATTGAGTTGTATCGAAATAATAATTCTTTTTTGCTTTTCGGCTTCTTTTGCATTTTCTGTTTTCTTATTGTTTATCTCGTCATAATTCAGATTAAAAGCATTATATCCCAAATAAACAAATAATCCACCGACTTTATCATTCATATTCATATCAATAAACCCAGTACATCCCTTTTCAATCAATTTTGCCAGTGCCTGTTTTCTGTTAGCTCCTTTTCCTTATTCTTTTTATTAATCTTCAAACGTTCACGGATAACTGAAATTACCAATGGAATATATGTTACTATCGGAAGTAAAAATCCGAATATATTTAATTTTGAATCCTGCACGAGCATATTGAAGATACCATGATAAATAATGGAAAGCATTAACAACGAAAATGTTCCGCAGTAAAATAGTTTTCTTCTCTTTCTTACGAAGCTCATTCCATATCCAACAGCCGCTGTACAAAGTCCATGCATCAATGCGGTCGAAAATCCTCTGGCAAGAGCCCACGGAAATGTAATATTTTCAACATTTTCAATAAGAATATATGTATTCTCAAACAAAGCAAATCCAATACCCATCGCAAAAGACACAGTGAGAAGCTTTTCTCTGTTATCCGTAAAAAGGAAAGCAAATACAAGTATCGGAAGAGCCTTGATAATTTCCTCCGTAATCGGCGTGACCGTGGTTGTCACGAAAATAATATCACCTTTATAATAATTCAAAAACAGCCCGTTTACTTCCGATATAAAAAGCGCCGAACTGATTCCCAGAAGTAT
>JAILOA010000253.1 GCA_024691065.1 Lachnospiraceae bacterium
CGGCAAGACCAAGCTCCCAAGGAAGACCTGCATTGTGAATGGATGAAAGAGGAGCAGCACCTGTACCGCCGTCATAACCGGAAATAAGTATAACCTGTGCACCGGCCTTTGCAACACCGGCAGCGACCGTACCAACACCACATTCAGAAACAAGTTTTACGGAGATTCTTGCATCCTTATTAGAATTTTTAAGGTCATAAATAAGCTGTGCAAGGTCTTCAATTGAGTAAATGTCGTGATGTGGCGGTGGGGATATAAGACTAACACCCGGTGTTGAATGTCTTGTCTTTGCAATCCAAGGATAAACCTTTTTACCCGGAAGATGACCACCTTCACCAGGCTTAGCACCCTGTGCCATCTTAATCTGAAGTTCTTTCGCACTTACAAGATATCTGCTGGTTACACCGAATCTACCACTCGCAACCTGCTTAATTGCAGAGCTCCTATCATCTTTGGTACCTGCTGAAAGGATTCTGTTTTCACTTTCACCACCCTCACCACTATTGGATTTACCTTGAAGATGGTTCATTGCAATTGCAAGTGTCTGATGTGCTTCCTCCGAGATAGAACCGTAGGACATAGCACCCGTCTTAAAGCGCTTAACTATTGACTCTGCGCTCTCAACCTGAGAAAGAGGAATACCCTTTTTAGGGAAATTGAAATCAAGAAGACTTCTTAAATATCCCGTATTCTCTTCATTTACCATACTTGTATATTGTTTGAACTTTTCATAATTGCCTTCCCTTGTAGAAAGCTGCAACATATGAATTGTTCTTGGATTATATCTATGATTTTCGCCCTGACTTCTGGACTTATGACGACCTGAAGCGGTAAGTTCCAAATCAACCTTAAGGCCAAGCGGGTCAAATGCAAGGCTATGCTGATAATCTGCGCTGCGTCCGATATCTTCGAGGGTTACACCACCGATTCTGCTGACTGTACCGGTGAAATATTCATCGATAACATCCTCTGAAATACCGATTGCCTCAAAGATTTTGCTACCCTGATAAGATTGAATCGTGGAGATACCCATTTTAGAAGCTATCTTAACGATACCGAACAGGATTGCATTGTCATAATCACCGCAAGCTGCATAATAATCTTTATCAAGGAGATTTTTATCAACGAGCTCAGCAATTGTCGCATGTGCAAGATAAGGATTTACTGCAGATGCACCATATCCTAACAATGTAGCGAAATGATGTACTTCCCTTGGTTCACCGGACTCAAGAATTATCGACATTGCGGTTGATTTCTTGGTTTCAACCAGATGCTTATGAACTGCGGCAACAGCAAGAAGTGACGGGATAGCCACATGGTTTTCATCCACGCCGCGGTCCGATAAGATAAGAATGTTGGCGCCTTCCTTGTAAGCCTTATCGACTTCAACAAATAGGTGATTTATAACACGCTTCATCGGAGTATTTTTATAGAACAATGTAGAAACCTTCGCTACATTGAATCCATCTTTATTCAATGCTTCGATCTTCAGTAAATCCAAATCGCTTAATATTGGATTGTCGATTTTAAGCACGTGACAGTTGAGAGGATTCTGCTCAAGGAGATTTCCGTTCTTACCGACATAAACTGTTCTTGAAGTTACGATTTCCTCACGCTGTGCATCGATTGGAGGATTTGTAACCTGCGCGAAAAGCTGTTTGAAATAGTAGAAGAGCGGTTGATACATTTTCGAAAGGGCTGTAATCGGGGTATCCACACCCATAGAACCGATTTTCTCGGAACCGTTTAAAGCCATCGAAAGGATGCCATCGTAGAAGTTCTCCCAGGTATAACCAAACGCCTTCTGTAAGCGCTTCCGCTCTTCATTGTCGTAGGAAATAACTTTTCTGTTCGGAATCTTGAGGTCGGTGAGGTTCAGGAGATTGCTGTCGAGCCATTCACCAAATGGATTCGCATGCGCATATTTTTCCTTGATTTCATCATCATAAATGATGCGCTTTTGCTTGGTATCGACGAGAAGAATCTTACCCGGATGCAGGCGTTCCTTCTTTATAATGTGGCTTTCGTCGAGCTCCAATACACCAACCTCCGATGAAAGAACGAGGCGTCCGTCATCCATAACATAATATCTGGATGGTCTGAGGCCGTTTCTGTCGAGGATTGCGCCCATCACATCACCATCCGAGAAGAGGATTGATGCAGGACCGTCCCAAGGCTCCATCATGGTTGCATAATATTGATAGAAATCTCTTTCTTCATAAGAAAGGGTTTCATTGTGTGCCCAAGGCTCAGGAATTGTAATCATGGCTGCGAGCGGAAGATCTAAGCCGCTCATTACCAAAAATTCCAATGTATTATCAAGCATTGCAGAGTCCGAACCGCTTTGAGATATAACAGGAAGTACCTTTGTCATATCTTCCTCTGAAAATGTAGCGGTGTGCATGGTTTCCTCACGTGCGAGCATTTTATCTGCATTACCTTTGATTGTATTTATTTCGCCGTTGTGAACGATGAGTCTGTTAGGATGTGCTCGGTTCCAGCTTGGCATGGTATTAGTTGAGAATCTTGAATGAACCATGGCGATTGCCGACTCGTAATCCGGATCCTCGAGGTCAGTGAAAAAGAGTCTAAGCTGTGTTACGAGAAACATTCCTTTATAAACTATTGTACGGCAGGAGAGTGACGGAACATAAGTATCTGCGCTACTTTGTTCAAACTCCCTTCTTATAATGTAAAGTTTTCTGTCAAATTCCAGATCAGTTTCAACCTCAGCCGGACGTTTGATAAATACCTGAGAAATTGATGGCATACATTCTCTTGCTTTATTTCCAAGAACCTCAGGTGCATTATCTACCTCGCGCCAGCAGATAATATCGAGCCCAGCCTTTTTTGCGATAATCTCAAATAATTTTGTTGCCTGTCTCTTTGCAAGCTCATTCTGTGGAAAGAAGAACATACCCACACCGTATTGTCTGCTTTCCGGTAAGGTAATTCCTTTTTTCTTCAAAATTTTTGAGAAATATTTGTGTGGAATCTGTGTAAGAATACCTACACCGTCACCGGTTTTTCCTTCGGCGTCCTTACCTGCTCTATGCTCCAGATTCTCTACAATCGATAAAGCATCGCTTACCAGCTGATGGTTTGCCCTGCCTTCAATGTCGATAATTGCACCGATACCGCAATTGTCGTGCTCAAAGGATGGGTTGTATAAACCATTTTCTCTTATCTTATTTAACTGATCCGTCATAGCTGTTCCTCCTACTTTAAGTTCTTTTTTAATATATTGAATCAGGATTTATTTCCTGGTTTTAAGCTTTTTTATTTAAATTGTACGGAAACAAAAAAAAGGCACTTCAGGATTAAATCCTGAAGCGCCATTGCTTCATAATAAGGATGTCTGCATCGACATCACAAAACATTTTACTTAGATTTTTTAAATATGTCAAGGGGTTTTTCGAATTTTTTCGTTTTTAAGTTGGTTTTTAGAAATTCGTAAAGATTGAATTTTGAAAGCACAGCTTCAGACCGTTTCGGTTTCTATTCCTCGCAGGCGCTTATCTTTCGGCATTCGCGCAAACTCGTGCAATTTATGTTATTGTAGTATGTAGATATCGACACTCAAACACGTGCGCTCGGTGCCGAAGCTAGCCTGCTCGTCATAACGAAACCTACACTTAATGTCTGAAGCTTGTGCTTCAAAATTTCAATCTATTTACACTTATATATAAACCAAACATATAAAAATGTAAAATTCGATTTACCATTGATTTTAAAAAATCTTTATGGCTGCGCCGCAAAATATAAAAAATTTTGTCAACGTAGTAAGTTGGTTTGGGTGTTCTAACCGGATTGTAATGCTCTCACTTCGTCACTTCGTGACTTGTGAGAACAAGCACCGAGACCCAAAACGGTCCGAAAATACATATGTCCGGATTGGTCGGCGTAGCTTCGTGTTTTGTGCTTTCAAAATTCAATCTATTTACACTTATATATAAACCAAAAATATAAAAATGTAAATTTCGATTTACCATTGATTTTAAAAAATCTTTATGGCTGCGCCGCAAAATAAAATCATTTTAATATGATTTTATTTGACGGGATATTTGTTGTTAAAACATGCTGCGCAGACGGGGAGGTCCCCGACCATCTCTTTAAAGTCTTCGATGCGAAGATAAATAAGGGAGTCGGCGCCGATTTGTTTGCAAATTTCATCAGCGGAGTGCTCAGACGCAATGAGTTGACTTGCATTGGGTACATCGGTGCCGTAATAACAAGGATAAAGGAAAGGAGGTGAACTGATCCTCACATGGACACTCAGGGCGCCCTCCTTGCGAAGCATTTCAATAATTTTCTTCATTGTTGTGCCCCTTACGATAGAGTCGTCGGTCAGGATTATGCGCTTTCCCTTAACCACGCTCTTCAGGACACTTAGCTTCATCTGCACAGCGAGTTTTCTTTCTTCATCCGTAGGCTTTATAAAGCTTCTTCCGATATAACTGTTTTTGTGGAAGGCGAAAGCGTACGGAATGCCTGATTCCTTGGCATATCCTTCGGCGGAGACCAGTCCGGAATCAGGGACGCCGACTACCAGGTCGGCCTCTGTATCTGATAATCTTGCGAGTGCCTGACCGGCTTTAAACCTGGCATCATGAACCTCGATTCCGTCGATTACGGAATCAGGTCTCGCAAAATAAATGTATTCAAATATGCAGTGGGCATGCTTTTTGTTGCAGCCACTTTCATCACTGGATAAGCCTGTTTCGGAAATTGTAATCATTTCTCCCGGCTTAATGTCACGTATGAATTCGCCACCTACAGAAATAATTGCGGCACTTTCGGAGGCGAGGATGTAATCATTATTTTTCTTGCCGAGTACCAGAGGTTTTATTCCAAACGGATCTCTGATTCCGACAAGTTTTCTTGGACTCATTACGACACAGGCATAGCCACCTTTAAGCTTTGACGTTGCATTTTTAACTGCTTCTTCGATGGAATCGGACTTTACGCGTTCGCTTACGATTTCATAGGCAATCACCTCAGAATCAGAGGTTGTATAATGTGCCTGACCACGCAGCATTTGCTCATCTTTTAGCTCCTTTGCGTTGATGATATTACCGTTGTGGACAAGCGCGAGACTTCCTTTTATATAATTCATGGCGATTGGCTGGGCATTTTCAGGTATGCTTCCACCGGTGGTGGAGTAGCGGACGTGGCCGACTCCGATATTTCCGTCCAGGTTTGAAAGGTCCTGTGGAGTAAATACTTCGCTCACAAGGCCCATTCCTTTTTTGGTCTTGATATTTCCTTTTTCTCCCGAGGTGTCGGAGACAGAGATTCCTGCTGATTCCTGACCTCTGTGTTGCAGGGCGAGTAACCCCATATATATGTTATTTACGGCTCGATTTCCTTCAAGCGAATAATACGCAAATACACCGCATTCCTCGTGGAGCTTGTCGGACCTGGTAAAATCTGAATCGGATAAATCAAAGCTACTCATTTTTTTGAGCCCTCCTGTATTTCATACATATGTACAAACTTTAATCAATATTTGAAAATAAAATACAAATTATTTGTTAGTAAAATTCAAAATATTTGAAAGTAAATCCATAAAATTCGGTAGTATAATTTCAAAACAATTTATAGAAAAATTCAAAATATATAAAAGAAAAATCAAAATTATCTATAATCAAATATTTCAAACTTTCCTGAATTATATTTTAATAAAAATAAACAGCATAAACCGTGAGCAGCGTTAACTGCCCACGGTCGTGATAAAAATATATATTGAGGAATAATATTGGAAACAATAATATACACTAATAATCATTTCTTAAATAATAGCCGAAAATAATTCATAACATGTGAAGGTCTATATTTTATATTATGAATCATTTTCATAAGCGGAAATTTTAACCGCCCGGCTATTAAAAATCTAATTAATATACCGAGAAAAGAAGCTTTCCATAGCTTGGGAATGGCCAGTATTTTTCAGGTGTAAGCATTTCTGCTTCATCAACATATTTTCTTAATTCTTCCATCTGAGGAAGTACACAGTCTCTGATCGAAGCTGAGGTTTCGATAATGCTGTCGAACTCCTCGAGGTCTGCGAGAACCTTCTCCAATTTATCAACATTTTCCAAAATGTAATCTGTGAGCTCAGAGAGTCGCTCAAGTGTTGAAATTTCATAGTTACATTTAACCTTGTCACTTACTGATCTCATAATGCTTGCTGTTTCGGCGAGAGCATGAAGGTAGCATTCGATGGATGGTAGATAATTTTTTCTTACCATATCAACCATTGTGTGACCCTCGATATTTACGCTCTTGCAGTAGTTCTCAAGCATGATTTCACATCTGGAGTGAAGCTCGGTTTCAGAGAATACCTTGTGAGCCATAAGCATATCCATGTTCTGCTTATCAAGAAGGTGTGGCATAGCATCTGCAGTAGTCTTTAAGTTTGAAAGACCTCTTACTTCTGTAGCTTCCTTAACCCACTCTTCACCGTAGCCGTTACCATTGAAGAGAATTCTCTGATGATTTGTGATAACTTCCTTGATAAGTTCATGAAGCTCTGTTTCAAAATCAGCAGCACCTTCAAGTCTGTCAGCATACTGCTTCAAGCTTTCAGCAACCGCTGCATTTAACATAATGTTACAGCAAGCGATACTGTTTGAAGAACCGAGTGATCTGAACTCGAACTTGTTACCTGTGAAGGCGAATGGTGATGTACGGTTTCTGTCTGTTGTATCTCTTGAGAATCTTGGAAGTGAATGTACTCCAAGCTTCATAATTACTTTTTCTGTTCCCTCATAAGGAGTGTCAGTCTTGATTGCATCGAGGATAGCAGTGAGCTCATCACCGAGGAATACGGAAATGATTGCAGGTGGAGCCTCGTTAGCACCGAGTCTGTGGTCGTTTCCGGCAGTTGCAACGGAGAGACGTAAAAGATCCTGATAATCATCCACAGCCTGGATAACACCGCAAAGGAAAAGAAGGAACTGTGCATTTTCATAAGGAGTTTCACCAGGTGATAAAAGGTTTGTACCCTTATCGGTTGCCATTGACCAGTTATTATGCTTACCGGAACCGTTTACACCTGCGAATGGTTTTTCATGAAGGAGACAAACCATACCGTGCTTTCTGGCAACTTTCTGCATAATTTCCATTGTAAGCTGGTTGTTATCTGTCGCAACATTTGTAGTTGAGAAAATAGGAGCAAGCTCGTGCTGTGCAGGCGCAACCTCGTTGTGCTCTGTCTTTGCGAGGATACCAAGCTTCCAAAGCTCGTTGTTCAAATCCTCCATAAATTCCGTAACACGTGGCTTGATTACACCAAAGTAATGATCATCCAATTCCTGTCCCTTTGGAGCCTTAGCACCAAAAAGTGTTCTACCTGTATATACAAGGTCAGGCCTCTTCTCAAACATTTCCTTATCTACAAGGAAATATTCCTGCTCAGGTCCAACGCTGGTTCTTACATATTTTACTTCTGTACCGAAGAGCTTCAAAATTCTCTTTGCCTGGCGGTTAAGTGCCTGCATGGAACGAAGAAGCGGTGTTTTCTTATCAAGTGCATCACCTGAATATGAGCAGAATGCAGTAGGGATGCAAAGTGTATGATCTTTAATAAATGCATAAGATGTCGGGTCCCATGCTGTATATCCTCTTGCTTCAAATGTAGCTCTCAGTCCGCCTGATGGGAATGAAGATGCATCCGGCTCACCCTTGATGAGCTCTTTGCCTGAGAATTCCATAATTACTCCACCATCCGGAGAAGGAGTAATGAAGCTGTCGTGCTTCTCGGCGGTTACACCTGTAAGAGGCTGGAACCAATGAGTATAATGTGTTGCTCCATTTTCAATTGCCCAATCACGCATTGTACTTGCAACTGCTTCAGCAACCTCCGGCTCGAGCTTTACATTTTCATCAATTGTTTTCTTAAGTGAATTATAAACCTTATCTGAAAGTCTTGATTTCATTACTTTGTCGCTAAATACCTTTGAACCGAAAAGCTCAGGTACATTTAATTTCTCACATCCTAATTTTGTTGATTGCATAGATAAATCTCCTCTCTGAATTGTGTTATGATTTCAAAGTGTTTTCCCTTGAAATCGGGTTACATTTCCTATAATTTCTCAGGTCAAACCTGATTTCGAAAATTTTACTTGCTTACATTTCCTATAATTTCTGAGGTCAAACCTGATTTCGAAAATTATTAATTGCTTACATTTCCTATTAAAATTCTGAGACTAGAACCCGATTACTCGCCGCTTTCTCCGTAGTTTGAGAGCACGCGGGCGGACGGATCATTTACGTTACACCCTTCCCAATTTTTATTAGGCATCCAAAAATCCTTAACCATTTCTGACTGGCCGGGATAATATTTTTCGAAAATGTCTCTGTAAAGCAGAGACTCCTTTGTAAAAGGCTTCGCATGAGAATACTTCTCGATACCTGCCTCATACTCCTCGTCTGTGTATGCATTTTCCGCATATTCTGCAAGGTCATCCTTGAGTGAATGTCCAACCGCATCCGAGAATGCAGCCTTTTCACGCCAAAGAATGTTTTCCGGAATAAAACCATCCTTTTCAAATGCATGACGGAGCAAATATTTGCCCTTGCCGTAAGTATTCATTTTCTTCTCGGGATCAATCGCCATACAGTAATCAACGAAATCCAAATCGCCGAAAGGCACTCTTGCTTCAAGCGAGTTTACGCTGATACAACGGTCTGCCCTAAGCACATCATACATATGAATTTCATGAATACGTTTCTCGGCTTCCTTCTGAAATTCCTCCGCATTCGGAGCAAAGTCGGTGTATTTGTAACCGAAAATTTCATCCGAAATCTCACCCGTAAGAATAACCCTGATGTCCGACTGCTCATGAATCGCCTTGCACACAAGGTACATACCGATTGAAGCACGGACGGTTGTTATGTCATAGGTACCGAGCGCTGCGATAACAGGCTCAAGTGCATCGATGACATCCTGCTTGGAAATAATAACTTCATGGTGATTTGAATGAATGTAGTCTGCAACCTCGCGCGCATATTTTAAATCGATTGCATCAATATCCATTCCAATCGCATAAGTTTCCAGCGGTTTGTCGAGAATATTTGCGGCAATACCACAAACAAGTGAAGAATCAAGACCACCCGAAAGCAGGAAACCAACAGGTGAATCCGAATCCAAACGCTTCTCAATACCCTTAATCAGAAGGTCGTGTATATTTACTGAAATTTCCTCTATATCATCCTGATGCATTTTTTCAGGATGGGAAATGTTGCGATAGCAAATGAACTTTCCATCTTCAAAATAATGTCCCGGCGGGAACGGCATAATCTTATCTGTGAGTGAAATAAGATTCTTAGGTTCGGATGCAAATGCATATGAACCCTCGGCAGTTACACCATAGTAAAGCGGGCGGATACCGATCGGATCTCTCGCTGCCACGAATGAATCCTTCGCAGCATCATATAAAATCAATGCATATTCGGCATCGAGCATGCCAAACATTTTTGTACCGTACTCCATATAAAGGGCCGGCAATATCTCACAGTCCGAATCACTTTTAAAGTTGTAGCCCTTGGCTATAAGCTCTTCTTTTAAAGGACGGAAACCGTAAATCTCACCATTACAGGAAAGAGTGATTTCATTTTTATCATTTTTTAATTCAAAGGGCTGCATACCTGCTTCAGTTAAGCCCATAATTGAAAGTCTGTTAAAACCTATCCATCCACCTTTAACCTCTACCATTCTGTCAGCATCAGGTCCTCTGGTATGAGTTTTCTCCAAGGCTTCTTTCATTTCGAACAAGGTTTTCTCCTTGCCGCACAAGCCAATAATTGAGCACATTTCTCTATCCACCTCCGATTTTGGGTCAAATAAACACAAAAAAAGGCGCCTCGGATATTAAAATCCAAGACGCCTTTGTCTTTGCTGAAAAAGATAATACAACTAATTTTTTCATTTGTCAACAAATTTTTTTTAAAAACAAATATTTTTATCGGATATTTTAATTATTTTCCATATCCGATTTTGTTTTGAATCTCCTGAACATAGCTTCTGCCCATCGGTAAAATCTCTTTATTTACAAGGGTTACGTAGTAACTTGTAAAATCGTAATTATGAATATAATTTAGATTAACAATATATGATTTATGGATACGGATAAAATTGGAGGGCAAAATATTCTCCAAATCTTTCATACGATATTGCAGTGAATTCAAAGTTTTATTTTGCAAATGATAATTTATCACCCGTCCGTTTGAAGATATGTAAAGCAAAAGAGAGTAGCTTACATTTGTCTGAATCTGGTTATTCAAACGGAGTAAAAAAGAGTATCGGTTCGTAGCCATTTTAAGTTGATCAAACAGCTGCTTCTTCACAAATGGCTTGACCAGGAATGAAAAGCAGTGTATGTCATTGATGGCATTTACCATATATTCCGGATGGCCGGTGATAAAGATAATCGGTATGTCAATGTAGTCGGCATATTTTGAAAGATTCTTTGCGAATTCGATCCCTAGTGAATTTACGTCATCACCCATCGATATATCAAGTATGAAAAGTGAAATTGACGGATGTTCTCTCTTTAAATGATTTTCGGCAGCGGTGTGAGACGAGAAGGATAATATATTTATATTGCTGTCATATTCGTTTATGAATGCCTGTGTTTGTGTTGACTGCACAGGATTATCTTCCAAAAGCAGGATGGTATAATTTTCAGTGGTATTCATAGTTTACACCTCTATGATAATAATTTTAACATTTGAAATCCCATTGTAATCCCCTGTTATCTTGATATAACCGGATTATTGTAAATTATATTATTAAAATATATCTGCATTTTAGTAATTAATTCCCTATTACTCTAATATAACCGGATTATTGTAAATTATATTATAAAATTTTTTCTGCATTTAAGTAATTGTGCAGATTAAAATTATATGATTTTATAATATTAACAAAGCTTGATTTTCAATCAGATTATTGAATTATATCCACAACTTCTCCGATATACATATCATGTGGTGCAATACCATCATAAAAACGCTCTGCAATATCGGCCGGCATATTTTCGGTTTTAAGCTCCTGCATAAAAAGTTTCTTGCATACAAGAGTTACTTCAGCCTCTTCAAATGTAACGCTCTCCGAAACCTCCTTCGCTGTGAGTCCCTCAAAATTCATCTTATCGATATCTTTTCCGGACTTTGAACCCATAATACCGAGGATTTCCCTGCAGCTTTCCGGAAAAAAACTAACCGTAAAATACTCATTATTATCCAAAAATTCATGTGTATATCGTGAGGTACGGCAGTAAACTGTCGCAACAGGCATATTCCAAAGGGTTCCAAGCCCACCCCAGCTGATTGTCATAGTATTAAAACTCTCCTTATTTCCGGCAGTAAGGAGCGCCCATTTCTTATCAAATTGTTCAAAAATATCAGTATTAAAATTCATTTTATAACCTCCGAAAATGTTGATTTTTATAACAAAGTAAGTCCAAAATAAACCACAACCTAAT
>JAILOA010000277.1 GCA_024691065.1 Lachnospiraceae bacterium
GAATTCGGGTAAATGATAGATTTAATTATCACTTATCATATATTGAATTCGAGTAAATGATAGAATTAATTATCACTTATCATATATTGAATTCGAGTAAATGATAGAATTAATTATCACTTATATTATACCGGATTCCGGTAAATGATAGATTTAATTATCACTTATCATATATTGAATTCGAGTAAATGATAGAATTAATTATCACTTATCATATATTGAATTCAAGTAAATGATAGATTTAATTATCACTTATCATATATTGAATTCGAGTAAATGATAGAATTAATTATCACTTATCATATACTGAATTCGGGTAATCGATACATTTTCATCTTAAAAGCTCAATAATAAGCATTTCGAGCCCAATTTCGTCGGAAACCCTACCGGTTTTAAAATCATATTCCATTTCAATGCATAATTCCAATTTATGCTTTAAGTCTTCCACACTAAAATTTCTTATCTGAGCCAAATAACGGTCATACAGGAAGAATTGCATCTTTGTTTTTGCAATAAACTCCTTTTTAGGAACATCCCTGCTTAATTTTAACTCCAATAAATGTTTAAAGTGTGTCCTAAGATTAGCTAAAATTACATTTACATTAATTCTTAATTCCACAAGCTCCTTGTACATCTCCATAACACGCGATGCATTACCGGCCGCTATCTCATCAATCATCATAAACATCCTGTTTACAAGCTGTCCGGAGGTGAGCTTGTCTACATCCTCCTTAAGTATTTCCTGCCTGTCGCCGGTATAATTCACAAGCTTCTCAAGCTCGTTTTGTACATTAAAAAGGGAATTATCAATCTGCCCAAGAAAATATCTTGCTGTACTCTCACTCATTATCTTGCCGGAATCCCTGAGCTTTATCTTAAGAAAGCTGAAAACATCCCTTTCATTGGGCTTTGAGCACTCAATTACAACTCCGTTTTTATTAATGTATTTATAAAGCTTATTTCTCTTATCTATCGGAGATTTCTTCGGATCTGCATCCTTTTTGTTCTCAATAAAAAGGAGAATCGTGCTTTCCGGAATGTCATCCAAATAAGAGCTCATATCGTTTGAACTCTTAAAAAACTCTGTATCCTCAATAACAATAAGCTTTTTTTCGCCAAAAAACGGCGCCATTATAGCTCTGTCTATACAATCATGGATATCCATGTTTTTTCCCGTATAATAGGCATAATTGATATCATCCTCTTCCATCTCAAGGGCCTTTTTAAGCTTATTTCTGAGACTGATGATGGTATAACTTTCCTCACCGTACAAAAGATAAAACCTATTATAGGAATTATTTTTAATATCTGTCTGAAGCTGATTCATTTATTGATGCCACCTCATAAAGAAAACGCCAGCCGGTGAGCAGATACATTTCACTGACTGACGTTCGAGATTTTTTAAAAAATATTGGTTATTATTTTCTAAGTCCAAGCTTTTCAATAAGCTCACGGTAAGCGTTGATATCCTTAGCCTTAAGATAAGCTAAAAGGTTACGTCTCTGACCTACCATTTTAAGAAGACCGCGTCTTGAGTGATGATCTTTCTTATTTACTTTTAAATGTTCCGTAAGATCTCTGATTCTCTCTGTAAGAAGAGCAATCTGTACCTCAGGTGATCCTGTATCCTCAGGTGTACGTCCGTAAGTCTTAACGATCTCAGCTTTTTTCTCTTTTGTAATCATTTTATTTTCCTCCATATAATGTATTTGATTCGCCTTTGCCAAGTCAAGGTTGGAGCTTCCGAAAACATAGCAAAGGTAAAAGACTTGAGTATGTTAACATATATGAACGGTGAATGTCAAGTGAATATAACGTATGTTTTTGTCGTTTGTTAATATCATTTTTTCGTGTTGTTTGTTTGTGTTGTTTGTTTGTGTTGTTTCTTTGTGCTGTTTCTTTGTGTTATTTGTTTGTGTTGCTTGTTTGTATTGTTTCTTTTTGTTGTTTGTTTGTGTTGCTTGTTTGTATTGTTTCTTTATAAAAGTAAAATAATAATTAAAATAATAAAAAATCAAAACATAGCAAATTTGCTCTTGAAATTTTGTTACAATTTAGTTACAATGTTTGT
>JAILOA010000333.1 GCA_024691065.1 Lachnospiraceae bacterium
TGTTGTTTCCATCAGATTTTTAATGGAATTTAATACTTCCCGGCTTTATTTATTAATTGATAAAATTCTTTATCCGATTTTGCATATATTGCCTCCCAAGAAAGTTTTTTAAGTTTCTTTTTATCTTTTTTTGAATATAAAACCTCCGGTTTTTCAATATCTTCCCAATTAATATTATTTGTTTCAAATTTACTTAAATAATAAGGTATATTTTCAGCTTTATTATCCTCTCTCCATTCATTAATATTATCGGATATATTATATGTTATTTCTGCATTCGTATATGCAAAACAATATTCTTGAGAGTTTTTCCAAAACTGATATCTTATATATTCGTTATTAAATTCCGACAATTTAATACTGTTCCAATCAAAAAAGCCAATTGAAAATAAAGGACCGTGACCTAAATCATCACATAAATTTTTTAATTTATCAATATTACCATCAATTATGCATGGATTATTATCTTTATCTAAATACCATCCATAATTTTCCGGACCGTTACACATTTCCATTATACCCTTAGGCGATACTAAATAATTCAGAAACCTTAAAGATGTTTTAATCTTTTCTTCACCTGATTTATCTCCATCATAACTATTTATAAATACAACACCTGTTCCTGATTTGGAACGAGGATATATTATATTCAAAGGTTTTGCATTAGCAGGCATGACAGGAAGCATTTGGGCATCTTTATTTTTTTCATTATATTGAGCCGCAAGAGATGAATCCAAAGTAAAAAGAAATTCCTTATTCATGGTCAATTCTAAATATTTTTCAAAGTTTATATTTTTGCTTTCCGGATATAATATACCATTTCTATATAGTTCATTAAACCATTTTAAAATTAAAACATAAGGACTTTCTGTACTATATGGATTTAATGATTCTCCGTTATATAAAATACGGTCTCCAACAAATACACAACCATAATATGATGACATAAATTGATTAACCGAAGATATATATGAAAGATTATCATCGCCGGAATCATACAAAGCTATCGGATATGATTGTTTTTTTATTTTATTAAAAACAGATGATAAATCTTCTAAATCTTTAATATCAGGCTTACCCAAATCCTTATATAAATCATATCTTATATTCCATGTGAGACTATTGGATGTTTCAAATTCATCCTGTGTTATACCGGTATTTAAAGCAAGACCATCGGTTCCGACAGTTAATTCATCTAAATTTTCATATATATAAGGAGCATATTCCTTTAAAAGAGAAATATTTTCTTCGGAGCGAAAATCAAAAGGAACAAATCCTCTATTTTTAGGTTCATCCTTATAAAACGAATATGAACCTGTAAAAGAATAAATATCAAACTCACCTTTAGCAAAATCTTCGATATCCGGAGTAATTTTTAATTTGATATTTAACTTATCTCGAAAAAGTTCTCCGGCAAATCCATCCTGGTATCCAATATATGAAGAAAATGCATCCATGACACTCAATTCCTGTACTTCAGAATCAGTTTCTTTATGTAAATCGGTCTTGTTCTTTGTTTGCCCGCACCCTGTTAACATTGTAAATACAAGCAGCATTACAATAAATCCTATAATATTTGTTTTTTTCATAATCAAATTCTCCATAATAATTGAGGTTTATCATTATTGTATTATTTTTCATTGAGAACACCTCCTGTTTCAAAAGATTTTATTATATTTTTATCCAAAGAAAAAAGACTTATAGTACCTCCATCATCTAATGATTGCTTTCCTTTCGATGATTCAATAATCTTATCATAAGGATTTTTATTTATTTTCTTTCCTAAATCAGTTACTTTAAATTTATCGTCAATATACTTCCATCCCTGCTCTTCAGGTCCATAATTTAAAGTCATAATACCCTCAATAGAATATAAATAATTTAAAAGCTCCATAGACTTATCTTTATTTTGGGATGATTCGGGAATTGAAATATAAAAGTATTCTTTTCCACGTTTGTCACACGAATCAATGCCATATGGAAGACCATATATTCCTTCAATCCCTGTTCTCTCCATTGTAAGTTTTTTATTCTTTTTTAGTGATTTTTTATAGAGGTCGAATGTATCATGGTATTTTTCTAAATAATCATCTGAATCTAATCTTACAAGCTTATTATTCTTTATACAATCCCATATGCTATGCTCTCCGGAAAATATATAAATATCGAAATCGTCTTCAAAATAATTGTAATCCTCATAATATTTAACATTTTCCTCACCAGCCGGATTTATGAATGATAAAGATATATTTAATTTTTCCTTTAATATATCATCAAGCCATCCTGCAGGAATCTCATCATATGTCACTTGAGGATAAACCTTAA
>JAILOA010000344.1 GCA_024691065.1 Lachnospiraceae bacterium
GAAATTACCCTTTTTTATTATCTTGGAAGAATAGAATTTACCCAATTCCAACATTATTCTTCCTTTTTTGTAAAAATTCAGGTTTCTAAAAAATGTTTTATGAGGAACTTGTAACTCTTGCAAGTAGAAATTGTTTGATATACTCACCGAGGTTTCCCACATTTCCTTTGGAATATGTTTCATCACTTCGCAAAAATATCGAGAAACTCCGCCAATTTCCTGGTAAGAAAAAATCTGATGATCAAAAAGTATTTTCATGGTTATATATTAAATATTTGTTTACGATATTTTTTTGTTTTCTTTGCGAATCCTGGAGTCATCCAAAAACAATACAACAAACATTTCAAAATGTTAGCGTAAAATTTTGAAATATTATATTTTATGAATCTAATTCTTGATAAATCTGTCTGAATAGCTCCAAAGCTTATATAGTCATTTATACACCCATCACCTGTTTTGGAATCTGATTTTCCACATAAATGAATAATTTTGGGGGTAGGAATAATCAGCCTTTTTAATCCATTTTTCATAAGATGCCATTGCAAATCAGTTTCCTCATAATATAAGAAAAACCTTTCGTCGAAATAAGCAGATTTATTATTCAACAAAAATAAATCTGCACCAGTGACATACTCTACCTCTCCTATTTTCTGAATAGTTGTGTTTTTTTTCCTCAGTCGTAGGTTATGACCAAACAATTTAAACAGATACTTGATATATACTAAAACAATTTTCCTCCAAAACAGGAAAATTTCTTTCCATGGTTTTGGGAAATTACCATACGAATGTATAATATTTCCATTTTCATCCAATAGATTTCCTCCCAATGCTCCAATTTCGGCTTTATCAGGTGATGTTTCCCAAAAATCATAAAATAATTTAACAGCATTGTTAATCAAACTTGTATCGCTATTCAAATAGAAAATATATTTTCCTTTAGCAATTTCCAATCCTCTATTATTAGCCGTCCCAAAACCCAAATTCGCATTGTTTTCAATCAAAATTACCGGAGGAAATTCTTGTTTGACCATCTCAATAGAACCATCTTTCGAGCCATTGTCTGACACAATTACTTCGAAATCAATATCTTCCGTATGTTTGAATATCGAATTAAGGCAATTGCGTAAAAGATTGCAAGTGTTAAAGTTAACTATTATGATTGAAACATCCATTTGAAGACACTCTATATAAAAAAAAACGTTTTTTGATATATAAGATAAAAAGTAAATAAAAAATAATTTTTTTTATTTCACTTTCATCAAATTTACATCCAAAAGGACCCCATATTAGAATTTCATATGTAAGAAAAAAATAAATAAAAGATAATCCATTATACAAATTGCTATTTATGAGTTTTTTTAATAGAAAAAATAAACACAAAAACATAATAAATGACAACATTAAATCATATTCTATATACATATCACCAAAAAAAGGTTTAAAATTATTGATTGGATAATTAGATTTAAAACTGAAATATGCAACTTGGTCATTGAAATTGTCATAATTTTGTGTGTGTTCGCCAAAGATATTATACAAAGTTGGAAATTTTCTTTCAAACATTAAATGAAATCCCTGAACATCCCAGATTTGAAATCCAAGCGTCGGGAAAGGTTCTCCAAAATAGCGCAAAACACTCTCTGATGCGTTACTTTCAAATCTACTTTCCGATATCTGAGCAATATAATATACAATTATAATTCCAAACAACAATCCAATTCCTATTATAAACCGCTTATATTGGTTATTAATACGATTCCAAAAAATAGTCAAGAAGAAAATATAATTAAATACAATAAAAAATACAGCACCTCTACTTGTTGTTACTATGCTTGATAACGTCAAGCTAATAAATGAAAGAAGTATTGCAAGTATTTTTTTTCTAAAAGCTATTTTAGATACAAACAACATACATACGAATGGTTGGAAAAAACCTATCAAATATTTCACCTTCCAAAATATTGTATTAAATAGTTGATTATGTATAAAGGTATCATCTCCATTTCGTAATAATATATATAAAGATCT
>JAILOA010000360.1 GCA_024691065.1 Lachnospiraceae bacterium
CCCAGCCGATTCAAGGCTTCCATAAAAACTCACACCTTATTTTCTCTCTTTATATCAAAGAAATGTTCCTGACCGTAATAAAAGCTTTCTATAATAAATCTCGGTCTTTCCTTTACTTCCATATAAATCTTGCCTACATACTCACCGATAATTCCAAGCGAAAGAAGTATGAGGCCGCCTATGCCCCAAACGGATATAACAAGTGTTGTCCATCCGGCCACAGTATGTCCGATAATATGAAGCACGAGGAAATATATTAGCATAGCAATACTTACGAGGAATATAATAAATCCAAGTAATGTAATCATACGTATAGGCTTTACGGAGCAGGATGTAATACCGTCTACCGCAAATGACAACATTTTCTTCAAAGGATATTTGCTCTCTCCCGCAAATCTCTCATGTCTTTCATAATAAACCACGTCGGTCTCGTAACCGATCATAGGCACAATTCCTCTGAGGAAAAGATTGACTTCCTTGTATTCCGCAAGACCATCTAATGCCCTCTTACTCATCAAACGATAATCCGCATGATCTTCCAGGGTATCGGCACCCATGGCATTCATGAGTTTATAGAACATATGAGCTGTTCCTCTTTTAAATGCAGTGTCCGTTGCACGTGTCGATCTTACTCCATATACAACCTCTTTGCCTTCATGAAATTTATCTATAAATTGCTCAATAACACCGACATCATCCTGCAAATCAGCATCCAATGAAATAGCTGCATCCGCATAATGTCTTGCAGTCATAAGCCCTGCAAGCAAAGCATTCTGATGTCCCTTGTTGTGAGCAAGATTAATTCCGGAAAATAAAGAATCACTTTTACACAAATCACTGATTATAGACCAGGTTTTGTCTGTAGAACCATCATTTACAAAACAGATTTTACTTTCATTAGATATTTTACCCTTTTTAATAAGGCCGTTCATTATCTCTTTTAACTCCTTTGAGGTCTCAGGAAGCACTTCTTCCTCTTTATAGCAAGGAATTACAAGCCAAATTACACTATTCAATTTTTTCCTCCTTAAAGTCTTCTCTAAAGAACATGTAATAAACGTCATTTTTCGCTAAAACTGCGAAAAAACACACACTGTCAATGATAACATACCATTAGAATACAAGCAAGAAAAAAAGAAAGAAAAAAAGCAAAAAAAAAGACCTGCCGGCAGGTCCCAAGGGTTAACTGGGCTACAAGGATTCGAACCTTGAAATGCTGGAGTCAGAGTCCAGTGCCTTACCATTTGGCGATAGCCCAAAGCATTAATAAATGCTGTTTTCAAAACATTTCTCAACAGCACGAGTGCTATTATAACGCATTACAAAATATAAATCAAGTATTTTTTTTATTTTTTTACAATATTTTTTACTGTTATTCATATACAGAACCATTCGATACGGCATCAATTGCAAAGTATCTCCCTTGCCCTCCTTACAGTTTCCTCTGTAGGAGGCTCAACTCCCTTCAAAGGATAAGGTATACCAAGCTCTTCCCACTTAAATACCCCAAGTGTATGATACGGAAGCACATCCACTCTCTCAACCGTTTTAAGTGTCTTAATGAATTCATTTAATTTAAGTAAATACTCTTCTTTATCATTTATTCCCGGCACAAGCACGTGACGAATCCACATAGGCTGTCCGATATCAGATAACTTACGCGCAAGTTTAAGTATATTATCTCCGCTTTTTCCTGTAAGTGAAATATGCTTTTCTTCGTCAATATGCTTTATATCAAGCATTACAAGATCGGTATATTCCATAATACGAAGAAGCATATCCTCGCTCAAACTCTTCAGATAAGGCTCACCTGCAGTATCTATGCAGGTATTGATTCCTTCGGCCTTTGCAAGCTTTAAAAGTTCCAATAAAAACTCAGGCTGCAAGAGCGGCTCACCGCCACTTATGGTGATTCCGCCCTTTTCGCCCCAATAAGGCTTATATCTCAATGCTTTATTAATAATATCAGCTGCCTCTGTCTCCTCGCCTTTTTTTACAGCCCAGGTATCAGGATTGTGGCAAAACTGACATCTCAAATTACAACCGCTAAAGAAAATAATGTATCGAACGCCCGGTCCGTCAGCGGACCCAAAGCTTTCAACAGAATGTATATAACCCTTCATTTAAAATCCTATCCTATAGATAACCGTGGCAGGTTCTTGAAATAACATCTTCCTGCTGCTTACGTGTAAGATCGATAAATTTAACAGCATAACCCGAAACACGAATTGTAAAGTTTGCATACTCTTCTTTCTCCGGATGCTCCATAGCGTCCTTAAGCTTCTCGATACCGAATACATTTACATTTAAGTGATGAGCACCTTTCTCAAAGTATCCATCCATTACGGATACAAGGTTCTCGATTCTGTCTTCCTCGGTATTTCCGAGTGCTCCCGGATTAATTGTCTGGGTATTTGAAATACCGTCAAGGGCGTACTCATAAGGAAGCTTGGCTACCGAGTTAAGAGAAGCAATAAGACCATTCTTCTCTGCGCCGTAACTTGGATTTGCACCAGGTGCAAACGGAGCGCCTGCAGGACGTCCGTCAGGAAGAGCTCCCGTAGCATTTCCGTAAACAACATTTGATGTGATAGTAAGAATTGATGTTGTAGGCTCGGAATTTCTATAGGTTTCATTGTGCTTAACCTTTTCAAGGAAAGTCTTTAAAAGCCATACTGCTATATCATCAGCTCTGTCATCATCATTTCCGTAACGCGGGAAATCACCCTCGATTTCAAAATCTATGCAAACGCCGTCCTCATCCCTGATTGGCTTAACACGGGCATATTTAATAGCTGAAAGTGAATCAACAGTATGTGAAAATCCCGCGATACCGGTAGCAAATGTACGACGTAAATTTGTATCGATAAGAGCCATCTCGACTGCCTAATAATAATATTTATAATGCATGATGTGCATCAGGTTAAGAGTATTTACATAAATCTTAGCGAGCCATTCCATCATATCATCGAAACGCTCCATAACCTCATCATAATCAAGGTACTCCGAAGTTACCCTTCTGTATGAAGGACCGACCTGCTCACGGGTATTTACATCAACGCCACCGTTTAAAGCATAAAGGAGACATTTTGCAAGGTTAGCTCTTGCACCGAAGAACTGCATTTCCTTACCTGTTTCGGTAGCGGATACACAACAGCAGATACTATAATCATCGCCCCAGATCGGACGCATAACATCATCATTTTCATACTGAACAGAGCTTGTATTGATTGAAATCTCTGCGGCATATTCCTTAAAATTCTTCTGTAATCTTCTTGAATATAATACAGTTAAGTTCGGTTCAGGAGCAGGTCCCATATTCTCAAGGGTATGAAGGAAACGGTAGCAGGTCTTTGTAACCATACTTCTTCCGTCCTGTCCGAGTCCACCGACCTCTAATGTAGCCCATACAGGGTCGCCTGAGAAAAGCTCGTTATATGACTTAATACGTGCAAACTTAACCATACGAAGCTTCATTACAAAATGGTCAATAAGCTCCTGGGCCTCTGACTCTGTAATTTTCCCTGCCTCCAAATCCCTGTTAATAAAGATATCAAGGAATGTAGATACTCTACCGACGCTCATTGCAGCACCATTCTGTGTCTTTATAGCCGCAAGATATCCGAAGTAAAGCCACTGAACAGCTTCAGCTGCATTCTTCGCAGGCTTTGAAATATCAAATCCGTAAATGTTAGCCATTTCCTTCATTTTCTTCAATGCCCTAATCTGCTCGGCTACCTCTTCACGAAGACGAACAACCTCTTCGTTCATTACTCCGTTTTTTCCGATCTTGGACTTATCTATTTCCTTATGTTCAATCAGATAATCAATTCCGTAAAGAGCTACTCTTCTGTAGTCACCTACGATACGTCCTCTTCCGTAGGTATCAGGAAGTCCGGTAAGTACGTGCGCCTTTCTGGCAGCCCTTATTTCCGGTGTATATGCATCAAAAACAGCATCATTATGAGTTTTATGATAGGTAGTAAATATATCATGAATCTTTTCACTTGGCTTGTATCCATACATTTCGCATGACTGCTCAGCCATTCTGATACCACCGTAAGGCATAAATGCTCTCTTTAAAGGCTTATCTGTCTGAAGACCTACAATCTTTTCCTTATCCTTAAGCTCTTCTTTAATGTAACCCGGACCGTGGGATGTGATTGAAGATACTATCTCGGTATCCATATCAAGTACACCGCCCTTGGCTCTTTCTTCCTTCTGAAGTTTCTGAAGCTCGCCCCAAAGTTCATTTGTACTCTCTGTAGGTCCGGCTAAAAAAGACTTATCTCCATCATACATAGTAAAATTCTTCTGGATAAAGTCTCTAACGTCGATTTCGTTCTTCCATTGTGTTCCTTTAAACCCAGCCCATTGCTCAAAATCTGCCATTTTTTTCTCCTCTTTCTGAATATTTATAAAGATGTTATACTGTCTAATCCCGGATTGTTTTTTGCAAAATGAAATATACCAATTTACCGAAAACAACCAAAATCATACAATCATTAAAAACCATAAAAAACAAAGCATTTTCAATCTTATCTCATTCGACAGCTAAAACTTACAACTTTTTCTACCTCTTCTTCGATATATTTAAACCGTTCAACACCGGGGAAAAGAAGATAATATAAGATAAATTGAATGCATAAAGAAAGTTAAAAACACAAGAAATTCCAATAAAAACAGATTTTCATCAATATATTGTGTTTTTCTATTTTAGTTGCAAATAAAATGTTAACATATTATTAAGAAATGTCAATACGAAAAAATTAAAATATTACTTGAATAATTTTATATTGTTAGTGTATAAATATTCATTCGTAAAAACATACGTTCCTTTTCAAATTTATTTTTGATGCTGTTTTTATTAAGTTTTTTTAATATGGAAGATAATCTAAACAAAAATATTCTTGCATTTAACCACATAGTATTAATAAAAAATACCCAAAAAAACAAGACCCTCTTACAGGTCTTGCTTTTATAAATAAATATTATTATTAAATTAATACA
>JAILOA010000365.1 GCA_024691065.1 Lachnospiraceae bacterium
AATCAATTTATTGCACTTATCTCATTTGTGCATACTTACCAAATCAATTTATTGCACTTATCTCATTTGTGCATATTTACCAAATCAATTTATTGCATTCATATCAATTTATTAATCACATATCAATTTCGCATAAACTAATTAATTTATTAATCCTACATCATTTGTGCATACTTACCAAATCAACATATAAGTATTACTCAGCATCAAACAACGCCTCGAATTCCTCACGTGTAATTCTCTCGCGTTCAAGTAAAAGTGCTGCCGATTTATGAAGAATTTCCATATTCTCATCCAGGATACGTTTTGCCTCATCGTAACAGTAATCTATAATCTTCTTAACTTCAGCATCAATATTGCTTGCAGTATCAGCACTGTAAGCCTTGCTTGTATGGCCATAATCACGTCCGACAAATACTTCCTCCTCGTCAGCATAATTCACCATACCGATAACATCCGAAAAACCAAACTTTGTAACCATATCACGGGCAGTCCTTGTAGCCTGCTTGATATCCTGAGAAGCCCCGGTCGTAATATCATCAAATATAATCGATTCAGCGATTCTGCCGCCTAAATCAACCATAATCTCCTGAAACATCTGATTTCTGGTAGTAAACATATCATCCTTCTCATCGATAGGCATAGTATAACCTGCAGCGCCCTCGCCGGTAGGAATGATTGAAACCATATGTACAGGACCCACCTCAGGTAATAAGTGGAACAAGATAGCATGCCCTGATTCATGATATGCCGTAATCTTCTTATCGCGTTCAGATACGATTCTGCTTCTCTTTTCAGTTCCGACTCCAACCTTTATAAAAGATTTGCTGATATCTTCAAATGTAATAAACTTTCTTTGTTCCTTCGCGCAGGCAATAGCTGCTTCATTCATAAGATTCTCAAGATCCGCTCCCGTAAAACCGACTGTAGAACGTGCAACCTTCTTTAAATCCACATCATCACTTAAAGGCTTACCCTTAGAATGTACCTCAAGTATTTCTTCTCTTCCGCGTACATCCGGTCTGCCTACTCCGATACGTCTGTCAAAACGTCCCGGTCTTAAGATAGCATTGTCAAGAATGTCAACTCTGTTAGTGGCAGCCATAACGATGATGCCTTCATTTACGCTGAATCCATCCATCTCAACCAAAAGCTGGTTCAATGTCTGTTCTCTTTCATCATGTCCACCGCCGAGTCCGCTACCTCTTCTACGGGCAACTGCATCGATTTCGTCGATAAATACAATACAAGGTGCGCTTTTCTTGGCATCCGAGAATAAAGATCTTACACGTGATGCACCGACACCTACAAACATCTCCACAAAATCAGAACCCGAAAGACTGAAAAACGGCACTCCCGCCTCACCTGCAACTGCCTTGGCAAGCAAGGTTTTACCGGTTCCCGGAGGTCCTACAAGAATCATACCCTTAGGGATTCTCGCCCCTACCGATGTAAACTTCTCAGGTGCTTTCAAGAAATCGACAACCTCGGCAAGCTCTTCCTTTTCCTCGTGAAGGCCTGCAACATCGGCAAAGGTCTTGGCTCCTTCATCTCCCGGCTCAATCTTGATAGCCCTGTTCTTTCCGAAGTCAAGAATCTTAGAATTAGATCCGCCGCTCATAGCCCTTGCCTGAGACATACTTGTCATAATAAAAACAATAAGGATAACTGCTATTGCAATCACACCGATTAAAAGCATAGTCGATGAAAGATTATCTTTCTTAATAGCATGAACCTCATACTTTTCGCAAAGCTTTGAATCTCCCTGAACAATTTCCTCGATTTCATTGATATCGGATACGAAGAAAACCGTCTGTCCGTCAACGCCTTTAAAGGAAATTCTCACTTCACCCATAGGTACATTTTCACTTGGAAAAATCCCTACATCCGTTATAATACCCTTTTCGACATCTGCCTTGAAATCAAGGACATTATAACTTACATCTCTCGTAGTGGAGTTGTTATTCATCATATAAACTATAAGAAATATAACGCCTACTACAACAAAAAATCCTAAAAAACCTCTGAATCCACCTTTGTTTTCCATATTTTCTCTTTCCCTTTACGCTATAGTTCCGATTTCCGCTACCAGAACCTTTTTAGTATTGTTGTCCAAATAAGCACCGGTACTGACTTTATCATAGTCCGGAACCCATAAGACATGATTACCACAGGCAAGCACCAATAGACTTTTTCTTTTCATACGCGGAATCTTCTGATCTATCATAAATCTACTGAACTTCTTTTCCTGTCCACCTCCCAAAATAATATAATCCCCTTCTTTGGGATATCTCAAGGATAGTGCTCCGTTTATTTTATCACAATCAAAATATTTAGTACAGTATGTTTTTTTAATGTCACCTCTATCGAACCCACCCACGGTATCCAAATCCCTTATTTTAAAGTCGATTCCGTAAATTTCTGAACGTTCTGTGACCAGCTTCCCGTTGATATAGATGATTTCTTCCATATCGGATATATTCTCTATAAGGGAATTATCAACATCTATAGGCTTTTTCTCAAACTTCTTTTTCTTATAAACATATATTTTCTCGTAGGATTTCTCTGCCACAACCCTGTAAGGAAGACTTATTTTCTTACCTGTTTCCCCGTTACAAAGTCTGATGAACATCATAATGTGCTCTCTGGTAATATCCTTCCTTTTACCTGCGGCATTGCTTATAATACGCATTGCAACATGCTTTTGAACCGCTATATGAAGAGCCTTAAACTCCTCTCCGAATATATAAGTAATTCCCTTTTCCTTCTTAACAATTTTAGCATAAACAGTTGAGGCATAGGAATCCAAAAAATCCTGAACCTCACGTACATCTCCGGCTGTGTCGGCTATATGACGCACGCTTTCCTTTTGAATGTTTTCTTCGAGTGAAGGAATAATAATATTTCTAATCTTATTTCTTGTATATTGAACATCCATATTGGTTTCATCAAGCTTCCATGAAATCCCCAGTCCATTTAACTCATCAATAATTTCCTGCTTTCTGATTCCCAAAAGTGGCCTTTCTATCTTAAATTCGGAAACAGGTATATCCATCCCCGGAAACTCAGGTTTTAAGAAGTCCTCGGCAAAAAAATCCCTTTCCGGATTCATACCGCCGATTCCCTTTAGCGAACTGCCTCTAAATAAATGAAATAGAACCGTTTCAGCCTGATCATCCATATGATGTCCAAGAAAAAGTTTCACTACCGAATCCTCAGCGGCAAGCTCATAAGCAAGCTTTGCATACATTTTATATCGATAGCTTCTCCCGGCCTCTTCCTCACTAATCTTATTATTTCTGGCGAATTCCGGAACATTTACACTATAAATATGAATTGGTATATCTAATTCTTTGCAATATTCTTCCACAAATCTTTCGTCCGAATCGGCTTCCTCACCGCGAATATTGTGATTTACATGAACCGCATGAAGCTTTACATACATATCTTTGCATGCTTCATTCAATACATAAAGCAGATAAATGGAGTCGGGTCCTCCAGAAACACCGACTATACATATATCTCCGTCTTTAATTGTATCATTCATTTTCATTTTTTTTATCAAATCATCGGTAATTTTCACCCTAATCACCTCTTTCCTGAATCAGATTAATTGACTTTTATATCTTAAACCAATTTTATCTTTTAAATATCAGATCAATCGACTGTTATATCATAAACCATTTTTTTAATATCAAATCAATCGACTGTTATATCATAAACCAATTTTTTCTTTTAAAGTATCAGGTCAATCAACTCTTTCAATTCAATCTAATTCTCTCATTTCAACAGAAAAAGGAATTGGTTATTCCAATTCCTCTTATTTGTCATCCGGTTCAAATACTACTTCTCCAGGATAAACAAGTCCCAACTTTTGACGGGCCATGTTCTCAATGTATCTTCTGGATTTAGTATAATCCTCGTAATTTTTAATTTCTTCGTCGTTTTGTTTTAATTTTTCCTGCTCACTAATAAGCTCACTATACTGCGCCTGATACACCTGTTTCTTGGTATCTAATTCCTTATTACCAAAGCCAAGAATCCCACATGCAACAAATACAAGAACTAAAAGGCCTAATACCGTGAACTTAGCGAGCCTGCTACGTGTTTTACGCTTCAACAGAGCTCCACCTACTTTCCCCCCGAAAATTTGCCATCTTAATAGAAATGGCATAATAGATTCACGAAAAAAAATAAAACCTTTTTGTATTCTACAACAGAACTTTACAAAGTG
>JAILOA010000445.1 GCA_024691065.1 Lachnospiraceae bacterium
CTATAACCCTCAGCCGCTCCGGTAACAATTTTTCTCTGTGGAAGTTTACCCGGAATTGTATCCTTAACAGGTACTGTAGGATCAGCCGCTCCTGTAACACGCATAGCCTGATATACATAGCCTCTACCTGAAAGCGGATCTCTTATTGCACCGCCAAGACATGTTGCAGCACCACCAAACGGCTCAATTTCTGTAGGATGGTTATGAGTCTCATTCTTAAAGAAGATAAGCCACTCCTCTTCCTTGCCGTCAACCTTTACAGGAACAACGATGGAGCAGGCATTTATCTCATCCGACTCTTCCTCATCATCAAGCTTGCCCATTGCCTTAAGCTTCTTCATTGCCAAAAGTGCAATATCCATAAGTGAAACGTATTTATCATCTCTTCCTGCATACATCTCTTTATGAATAGCCATATATTCCTCAAAGGATTTTTCAATCGGCTCTTTGTAGAAACCATCCTCAAACTCAACATTCTTAAGCTCTGTAAGATATGTTGTATGACGGCAGTGGTCTGACCAATAGGTATCAAGCATCCTTACCTCTGTAATTGAAGGATCCCTATTTTCTTTATTCTTAAAATAATCCTGAATGAACTTAAAATCATTAAATGTCATTGCAAGATTTAATGATGTATAAAGCTCCTTAAGCTTCTCATCATCCATGCCAATGAAACCTTCGAATACAAGCACATCTGCAGGATTTTCAAATTCCATGACAAGTGTTTCCGGTATAGTCTCATCGGTAAATCTTGAATCTACAGGATTTATACAATATGATTTAATTTTATCAAATTCTTCGGAAGTAATACTTCCTGTCAGAACATATGTCACTGCAGAACGGATAATCGGCTCCTCCTTCTCATTGAGAAGCTTTATACACTGTTCGGCAGAATCTGCTCTCTGATCAAATTGTCCCGGAAGATACTCTACTGAGAACACATAATCGGATGTTTCATAAGGAAATGTTCCTTCAAAATAAACATCTACCGGCGGCTCCGAAAAGACCGTTGATAAAGCCTTTTTGTAGGTATCATCTGATACATTCTGAACATCGTAACGAATAAGAACCCTGACATTTGTGATTGAATTTATACCCAAATACCTTGTAATTTCACTCTTAAGTTTCTTTGCCTTTACCTGAAAATCATCTTTTTTCTCAACATACAGTCTTCTTACTGCTCCCATACAAGTATTCCTCCCGGATATTTTTTATATTTGATTTTAATTATTCTTCACTTGTTACTTCAGTAGTATCGCCTGCTGTTTCACTTGTGGCTTCATCTTCATTGCCGGCATTATCTTCCTCTGCCCACTTCTGTAAATCTTCCTCGGTAACGATACTTGTAGTTACTGTACCGATGGTAATCTCATCCCAAACATCCTGATTAATCTTTACATTGAAGTCTTTAGCAACTGACTCATACCACTCATCATACTTAGCATCCTTGGCTGTCTTTATAGCTTCATCACAAGCTGTATCATAGCTTTCTGTAGAAGTATCATCAGCTAATTTAACGAAGAATGCAATATTGTCATCATCATCCTCAATGATATCGGAAACTTCGCCCTTCTTAAGCTTCTTAACCTTCTTAAGAATGTCTTTATTTGTAATCATTGACCAGCCTTCACCCTCTGTAAAGCTTGCTGTATTGAAAGTAACCTGATCTGCTTCTTCATTTTCCTCCTTAAGAACCTTAGAGAAATCGTCCTCATCCTCGGAACGCTCTAAAACATCCTTAAGCTGCTTTAATCTCTTTTCTCTCTTCTCAGGCTTTAAGTCCTCGCCTTCTTTAGTTACAAGAGAAACTGAGAAATACTCAACATCATACTGCTTATAATCTTCCTTGCTGATACCCTTGATTGCTTCTGCTTCATCAACCTGACCATCGGTTACTGCACGATTATCTTCCTTGTAACGGTTAGCAACATTTCTCTTTTCGAAAAGCTTAACAAGAGAATTCTTAGTAAATCCAAGCTTAAGCTTCTGCTTAAAACTAAGATGCTTTAATGCCTCATCAGCACTTGTCTTAGCACTTGAAGTATCCTCTTCGGTTACCTTATAACCTGCCTTAACAGCTGCCTGATAAAGGATTTCATATTCCTGAGTCTGGTCCATAATCTGCTGCTTTAAACCAACTTCGTTTGTTGCTGATGAATCAACATTCTTATCATCACCTGAGTAAGCAGCTTCCCAAACTGTCGAATTCATATAATATTGATACATAGAGTTCATTGCAAGATATTGACTCTCGGTCTCATAAATAGGATACATCATATCATCCATAGTATATTTTGTATCATTTACCTTTAAAACAACATCCTTCTTGAATTGCTGTACGCCTACAACTATACACATTGCAAGAAGTAAAACACCAAAAATAACACCAAGGACTAACCTTTTCTTATCATCCATATTAAGGTTGTCACCATTATTCTTTTTCTTGTCATTTTGGTTTGCCTTTGCCCCTTCACGGACAATTTTCTTTGATGAATTCATTATTCTTCCTCTTTCCTATCAATAATGTATTGACGACAAAACGCCATTTCTTATAGTATCGAAAAATCGCGAATTAGTCAACTAAAATATTTGAAATAATCAATTAAAATACTTTGAAATATTTTCTTTATTCAAGGATTCTCCGATTACAATAAATAACTCCTGACCTGTTTCTACAGGCTTTAAATTTATATTATCACGAACGGCATTTATCTCTATCCACATATCATAAGCATTCTTAAGATACCCCTTAATTCTATGGATTTTCCCATTATTATCATCCCGAAACGCCCTGTCTATATTGTCTTTTACATCCTTAACCTTTACCTTTGGATGAAAGAAAAAGAGTGATTCAAATGTACTGTCCTCCTCAACGGGAAGCTTTATCATCTCTCCCGACATATAACCGGCTTTCTCAAGTAAAAGAGTGTCTTTTCCGGAAAGCTCTCCCTTCTCCCATAAAAGCACATCCTTTATGGTTCTGGTGCAGGCAAACTCCCCTAAGAATTCATTTAAAATATCAATTATCTTATTATTGTTTTCAGTTACATTTTTCTTATAATCTGCATCGCTCTTACTTATAACAACCTTCCCGGCCTTAGATACCTGCAGTGCCGTAAGATATTTTTCACCGTAAGAACAGTCTTTATTCTTTATAATTCCGGCCTCTACTATGGATATAACACTTCCTATCTCATACCAACGATCCAAAGGAGCATCAAATATCAAATCAAAGAAATCATTTACATCAAATACCCCGGACGGTTCTACTATCACGTGCTCATATTTATCCATAGCAAGTGCAATAAGCTTGGTCTTAAGGCGCCTCCTGCTGCAGTCCTTATCTCCGCCGATAACCATTTCAACGTGACATTTACCTGAAAGATTGCTTTCCAGAATCATCCTGTCAACATTTATCGCACCGTAATCATTAGTTATAATAGCTACCTTTTCATCATTATTCACAAGATTAGTAGCATAATCCGTAATAAAAGTAGTTTTGCCTGATCCTAAAAAGCCCGTTACTAAATCTACTCTAATCATTTTTCTTAAATTACTCCGTTTTATTCATAATAATTTCCAAAATTCTTTATTCTTGAACTTAATTGAAATATAAAATCATATCGTGTGCTAAAAACCAAACTTCTAAATTTACTCCCCGAATATTTCCTGATAAAGGTCCATTCCAAAACCTGTTTTCATAGCATATCCTTCTGTAATCTTAAAGGTTCTCCTGCCGTCCTCAAGTCTCTCTGCCCTAAAGAATATAGCATTTACGTCATTATCTTTAAAGAGGCTGGCAAGCTCATAGAAATGAGTCACTATAAATATTCTCATTCCGGACCTCTCAAGTGCACTTAGCACCTGCCATCCGATTTCGGAACCCTCTCTCTCATTGGTTGATGCAAAGGATTCATTGAACATAATGCATGCACCCGGCTTTATAACCTCCAATATATCATTGATTCTCGAAAGCTCCTCATCCAGCTTTCCACTCTTCATGGAAGTATCCTCTTCCTTCCTGAAGTGAGTATATAAACCGCTGTATATACCGGTAGAAAACATTTCACCCGGCACAAAAAGTCCCGACTGAGCAAACAAAATCGCCTGTCCGATACTTCTTAAAAATGTAGTCTTACCGCCCTGGTTCGCACCTGAAATCACAACCGCTCTCTTCTCGGCAATAATTCCCGAATTCCCTACAACCGGCTGATTCTTCTGTATAGTAAGTGCGATATCAATGATTCCCTGATATTCAACCACGCCTACATTTTCCTCATGTATATTTGGATAAACCAGCCCCAGGCCAAGATTCTGCAGGTATTCGCAGAGATTTATCGCACCCTTGTAAAAGCTAAGTTCCCTGTCTAACATTATAAAGAAATTCTGTATATGGTCCGCCGCCTGCATAAGGGTATTGCCTATTGAGTTAAGGCCTTTCTCCCGCATTTCCGTAATGGAATCCTTATCATCCGGCGCATCCATCCTGAAAGAAATGGTTTTCTCACGGCTGAAAAGCTTATTAAAAAATCCCTTAACCACCGGCTGCGGCTCAACCAGCTTATATTCCGAGGATTTAAGGCCCTCCGAAAGATTCATACCGATTTCAATCCCGTCTTTAAAAAGACATTTATCAAGCTCTACCTTTACTTCCTTAAAAAATGTATCGTTAAGTTCTCCGTTTATTCTCGCAAAAAGACTTGTAAAGCCGTCGGATTTAAATTCACCGGCACGCTTCTCTGCAAGTTTCTTTAAAGCCTTAAGCTCGTCCATGTAGGTATTTAAAACCTCTATACCAATGCTTACCTTAGACTCCGGATGATCCCACAAAAGTCCCGCCCTTCCGCTGGACTGCTTCTTCGCTTCGAGGCTCTTTTTCATCTTATCAATCTCATCAAAAATCCATTTGTTTCTGACGCAATCCTTAAAAACCTTTTGCCTGAAAATTATTTCCTCCTTGTCAAAAAGAGGATTAAGTATAACCTTTCTGCATATATCATGAACCTCTTTATCTCCGGCCGACATTTTGTTTAATATAACCTCGAGTTGCATATCAAAAGCAAGTGTCTTGTCATGCTCACTCTCAACAACATCCCAATAAAAATCCTTGTCCCTAAATAATAAATACGTTTTCATCCTATACCTCCAATCCTTTTAATTATGGAATCGTAGGTTAAGTTGTATTTTTCAGCAAGAAGCATAGCATAGGACCTTCCGTCCGCATCGCTTCTAAGTATCTTGAAAGTTCTTTCTCCGTCCGAAAGCACCTGACTTACCATACTTACACAACCCGGAATTAAATCCGTGATTTTATCCAAAAATGTTACATATACGCAAAGTGAACCGATATTTTCGATCTTATTAATTGTTCTGACTCCCAGCTGCTTAGCATCCTCCATAGTTGTCGATGAAAAGACCTCATTAAATATAATAATACTTTGTTCATCCGCAGCCTCAAGTAATTCCTTCACTCTGACTAAATCTTCCTTAAGTTTTCCGTTCTCGGTTGCAACATCTTCATTTACTTCAAAATGCGCCAGAATCTCGGTACACATATAGAGCTCCGCCCTGCTTGCAGCCACCGGAACGCCAATCTGGGCAAAATGCATAATCTGTCCTATCATTCTTACAAATGTAGTCTTACCGCCCTGATTTGCACCCATTATTACAAATATTTCTTCGTTAGGCGTCCTTATGAAATCATTTGTAACGATTAATTCATTGGCTCTCGCTACATTTACATTAAATCCATCCTGAATCAAAAGATGATTATCCCCTTCCCGGTTAAATACCGGATATGTAAACATTAATCCCTTCTTTTTCAGTGGTCTCATAAATTCCACATAAGATAAATAAAACTGTATTTCCTTATAGAAATTTAAAATTTCAGGATGTGTATACTCCTTATAGGTATTCGCAAACTGCTTTAATCTCTTGAATTCATTGATATGATAAGATACAACCCCGCTCATAACCTTTTCCTCGGCGGCATTTAACTTAATTGAAACCTGAAATCCGTGGTAAAGATACGACTCGGTCTCATATTGTTTAAATACCTTAAATGTATCTTTTATGACATCACTGTAATCAATCGGAGTCTCCTTATTCATAACTTCAAGATAATTACCCCTGATTCTGACTCTGTAATGTATTTTATTTAATTCGTCCGTAATACTGTTCATTTCTGCTTTCATTTGGGAATATTGGGCGGAATTAATATATCTGTTCAAAAAATCACGCACAGAAATAAGCCCTGTAGAATTAAGACTTTCATCACATAGGACTTTATAAAGATTGTCAACCAGGCTTGTATACAATCTAACCTCATTCATTTTATACCAGTTTTTCTGGTGTTCATTGTAAACTCTTTCCGTAGAACCGACAGCCTTTTTCAAATTCACAATATCGGTCGAAAATTGTGAAACCCCGTTATATATATAATCATTTTCAAGATCTTTAAAAATCTCATGTCGAAAATATATATGACGCTCATCTAACATCCTTTCGGAAAAAAGCCTTTCCAAATCAAATTCAGATTTACCGCGACTTAATCTGTTAACGAGATCAGTGATATTTAAGTCCTTCATATATCTGAAATTCTTGAATTGAACCGTTTCATAATCATATCTCTTATCATAGAGAATACTGCATTCAGCCATACTTCATCCTTCCTGTTATTTATTTGTAAAACCGATCATTTAATTACGGAACGCTCCCGGCGTTCCCGCTGCAGAATGCGAATAAATAAAGCTGACATTTTCATATACGTATTACTACAATCCTAACGCATCCTCTCTGTATATTCGGACTATTATAGTCCGGATAATATCTATATTAATCAAGTACCTATATTCGGACTATTGTCCCCTATAAACAATCTTTCCGTTACAAATTGTATAATGTACCTTACCCGGCAAATCCCAACCTCTAAACGGTGAATTGGTGGCTTTCGACTCAAATTTATCCACCATCCAATGCTCATTCTCATTAAAGACAACAATATCCGCAAAACTGTCCTCTGAGATACTTCCCGGTATCAGACGGTAAAACTCAGCCGGATTAGTACTCATAAGTCTGATAAGATCAATAAGCTTAATATATCCAGGCATTACAAGAGATTTGATTCCAAGCCCG
>JAILOA010000007.1 GCA_024691065.1 Lachnospiraceae bacterium
ATATGTACCAAAATCATCGGAACTTACATTTTCCAAGGTTAAATCTTTTTCGTTTTGATTTTCCAATACTTTTCCGTCATGATACCACTTATAAGAAATCAAAGCATCCTGGGCTTCAGCTACTGCCTCTACACCCATTTGTGCACTTTCTTTGAGCTTAACCTTATTATTGACTCTCGTAGTGCGGTAAACATCCATATTTACATCCTTAGTATCTTTTAGAACCGTATACATATTGATTTCTTCGTCAACCACAGCCTTATCCGGATTAACTATAGGATATTCTTTATCTTTTCTTACGATTGTAATTGTACAGTAATAAAAGTTTGCAATATCATCTTCAGCTGACAAGGTGAGAGTTCTGTTATCACCTTCAAGTTTTACCCTAAACCCTTCATCGTCATTCCTATACCATTTATAAATAACATCATAAGCAGGAAGGACTTCAAAAATAGGAGCTGTTATCTTTAAATCGCCTGTACCGTCATAGGTTATTTTTTTAGGTGTTTCATCTTCGGAATAAATATAGTTTTTAATTCCACAGTCTTCATCAACCTTTAACTTTAGATAATATTTGCCAACCTGTTCTCCTTCGGAGTCTTTTATCAATACTTCCAGCATAAAATTAACAGGTCTGTATTCCATTTCACCATTATTATCATAAGAAAAATCCTTGGCAGTAAATTCATAATTCATAGAAGTTGTTTTTATTCCCATTTCTTCATATTTGAAATAAATGTTTTTATCATAACAAGCCAGGTATTGTGACGAGTCATAATCTTCCTCTTCATCAACATACGCCGATTTATACCACATATATTCAGCAGTATAACCATCATTAATCTCAACATCCAGGTGTGGGTTTATTGTTTCACCGATACCACAGAAGGCTGTCTGTAATCCACCCATATAATTCCAGGTAGAACTTGTTTTAATTTTAAAATATTCGGATACCGGAGGATTATTAAAATCAGCTTTATAGACAGAAGTGCTTACCTTTTCATCCGTGCCCTCAATATAAGCATCCGCAAACAGACAATATGTTTCATCAAACTTTTCTGCTGTATATTCCGGTTCTGTTGCTCCATCGATATTATTATAACCGGACCCGTAAATATAAGTCTTCCACTGGTATTTTACATCATAACCATCAAGCACGGAAATCTCCGGTTTAATCGTATAAGACTTAGCATAATTTGAAACCCCAAAGCTTTCCGAAACTTCGGTTTTAAAGCATTTGTTATTAATATCATAAAATCTTACAGGTGAACAAGGCACGCCACTGACTTCATAATCTTTTCTGTGTCCGGCTCCCATAATATAGTTATATCCGTTATATGTAGTATAAAATTCACTGTTAATCATGAAATATCTGTAATCCCCGGGTGTTTCATCCAATGAATAATCATTATTTGTTTTACCAACCGGAGATGATACACTCTGCAGTAAAACCCAGTTACTATCATCATCAGATGTATTTTTTTTACTCATACCAAATATAGATGTTTCTGATCTCCAGTTAACAGATGTGTTAGTCCAATCATATTTTTCACACTTTAAAGTAATCTCTTCATCATTTTTCATATGAAGTTTATAATCCACCGAATCCTCATACTTAGCCGGTGATTCCCAGTTAACAGTTACTTTTGTATTAGATATACTATTATCATCATTATCACTTATCTCAATATCATAAGTTTTTTCTCCATTATCAAACACATACTCTGCAGGAACCTTGGAATATGGGGTAATCAGGTCACCATTAAGAGATTTCGAAAAATAATATGCACTAAGGGCATCCTCATCAGCCATTTCATATTCTTCATTATTTATTAAAATTTTAATGCTGTAATTATTTGCTATATTAGTAGCCTTTGTATAATTATCAGCAGTAATTTTTTCACCCTTATCCACATATACATAATTATAATGGAAATTATTGCCTATAAGCATATTCTTTTTATAAGCCATATAATAGTCATAATCATCATCACCAAATAGCTTTAAAAATTCATCAAATTCCTGTTTAACCTTTATATAAACCGGAACAGAACCGCTATATACTTCAACATCGCTCACTAATATTTGTAAATCATAGGTAGTATTAATATCATTATCAGTTACTATAAATGACTCTTCATCCGTAGTATTAGCTTTAACGGTAAATTTATCCATATCTGCACTTGTAACAAATGAATTATATTTCAAATGATCAAGTGCAAATTCTTCATTAATTACTATCTCATCTCCGGTCTTTGCCGAATATGTGATGCTTTCTATCGGACATACAATATTATCATTATCATTAATAGCAGAGAAAAGATTTATATTATCATTTCCGCCCACAGCATAGTTCCTGTTACTTGTCCCAATATAATAATTCTTAGTATTAGCAAGCCCGTCAACATAAATATAATATTGTTTACTTTCATCATACCATAAAGCATCGAGTGTCATATCAGCTGTAGTGTCATATACAGATTTAATGAGATCACCATCATAATCATAATAGAAACTCAGATAATAATTTTCACCAACCTCATCGGTTACATTTACCCACTCTTCTTCACCACTCTCGACAGTTAAATCTTCCCTTACGAGAGTAAAATCCACGGACTGCCCGAAATACTTCGGATATTCGTATTTTAAGGCATATTTATAAGTCCCGTCATTAAATAATGCAGGCGTGTATGTATAATCATCCGCTGCCTTTGCTTTTTTAACCACATTACTATCTACAGGCAAACCTGTAATAAGCATTGCTGCAGTTAAAACCGCTGAAACTGTTTTTTTAATTAATTGACTCGTCTTTAAAGCTCTCATATAATTATCCCTTTCTTTAATAAATGTAGCGTTACCGCTTACTAATCAGTCATTTTCCGATATTGATAATCAATCCCATTAAAACAATATTTCAGAGATAATACTGATTAATCATAAGTATTTACCTTATAAAAGCATTCCCAATTAAATGTATCTTACGTTTATTATCTTTTTAAAGCACCCCCTCTTCCTTAAGCTTCTCATACATCTTAGTAAGTGCTTTTCCTCTGTGACTTATTTCATTCTTTTCCTCGGGTGAAATTTCCGCCGTTGTTTTACCTCTTTCAGGCAAAAAGAAAATAGGATCATAACCAAATCCATTCTCACCCTTTTGTTCAAAACCGATTTGACCTTCTATGGTTCCCTCGGTAGTGATTACTTTTCCGTCAGGAAGTACACATGCCATTGCACATACGAATCTTGCGGATCTCTCTGCTCCTTCCTTTCCTTCGAGCTGTTTTATAATATAATTATTCTTATAATCATATGAAGTATCTCTTCCAAGATAACGGGCCGAATATATCCCGGGCTCACCGTTCAATGCATCTACTGCTAACCCCGAATCGTCGGCAATTACAATTTCACCGCTTACTTCGGAAATAGTCTTGGCTTTGATTATGGCATTCTCCTCAAAGGTTTTACCTGTTTCATCAATCTCAACATTTTCCAGGCCCTCATCCTTAAGGCTTGTAACCGTAACATCCTCGCCCTTCATGATTTCCCTGATTTCACGCATCTTTCCTTCATTACCTGTAGCAATTATAATCTTCATTTTAGTTTATCTCCTTATAAATAATGTAGCATTTTGCCACTAATTAAACGAAATTATAACATTATCTTTATACAATATCAATAATGAATAACCCTAATACATATCATTTTTAATATGTATTCATATCGTTTTTATATTATATCTTAAATAAATCCCGCTT
>JAILOA010000265.1 GCA_024691065.1 Lachnospiraceae bacterium
CTTAATGATACGACAATGATAAATTATTTTTTTAAATCAAATTTCAGCCGAAGTAATTCTCCTTCTTTCTGGAGGTGTTCAAAGTAATTCTCTTGCTTTTTGAAGGGGTTCGGAGGTGTTCTCCTGCTTTCTAAAGGGGGGCGGAGGATTTCTCTTGCTTTCCGGAGGTTGTAATTTTAACTAAAAAAACTCTCATCCCCTTTTATAAAAAGGGGTACGAGAGTTTTTTTCTTTTAAGTGTCAAATATTAAGTTCTGATGCTTGATAGATAGATTTATTATAATTTTTCTTAGATATCAACCTTGGTTTCTCCACCCAAAAATGTAGGAAGGCTCTTTCCGTGTTTTTTCCAATACCTGTATTCCGCAGTTGCCGTAAATATAACGTCGCCAGAGGAATTAAGAGCGGTTTCGAAGGAATCCTGAACTACATTTATAATATAACCTACGGCCACTATTTGCATCGCGGCATCCTGCCCGATTCCAAAGAGCGAACAGGCCATCGGAATCAACAAAAGCGAACCGCCGGCTACCCCGGAAGTACCGCAGGCAGCAAGTGTAGATAACAATGAAAGAACTATTGCGGACGGAATATCTATAGTCACACCAACTGTATTAGCCGCCGTCATAGCCATAATAGTAATAACTACAGCTGCTCCATCCATATTTATGGTTGCGCCCAGCGGTATCGAAACAGAATATACATCCTCGTCAAGTCCGAGCCTGTCGCAAAGCTTCATATTTACCGGTATATTTGCGGCTGAGCTTCTCATAAAAAATGCCATAATCGCACTCTCTCGAATGCATCTTAAGACCAATGGATATGGGTTAACCCTAAGCGACAAAAATATAATAACAGGATTAAGTATCAACGCCACAAACAGCATAGTTCCCACAAGCAACAGGAGAAGCTTTCCGTAATCAATAAATATAGACATTCCGCTCTCGGAAATTGTATCGTAAATAAGTCCCATGATACCAAAAGGAGCCATGGAAATTATCCAACCAACAAGCATTGAAACCGCATCCGCAACATCTGAAATAACCTGCTTGGTAGTATCATGAGCAATCTTGTTAAAAATAATTCCGAGAAGCACAGCCCAAAACAAAATACTGATATAATTTGCATTTGAAATAGAGGCAATCGGATTATTTACCATAGAAACCAAAAGATTTTCCAATACTTCGCCAATACCTGAAGGTGCGGCGCTGACATCTGTGGTTCCGGCCAATTTAACGGTAAGCGGAAACATAAAGCTTGCTACAACCGCAGTAACTCCCGCCAAAAGCGTTGAGCATAAATATAAAAATATAACATAAGAAAATCTGCTATCAAACTTTGTATTTCCTTTTGCCAAAGATGAAATAACCAAAACGAAAACAAGTACGGGCGCTATAGCCTTAAGAGCTCCGACAAAAACCGATCCGAATATCGAAATTGCAGCCTTACCGGGAATTATAAGCGCAAGCACAACTCCCAAAACCAACCCTATAAAAATCCTTAAAATCAAACTTGTTTCATTGTATTTTTTTATAATTTTCTTCATAACCGATGCCTCACTTTTGTGTATTTAATTAGTGCTAAATCCAATAAAAATATAACAAACAACACCATATAACATATTGTTGTTTATTATGATAAAATTCAACTTTTCTGATTTTAGATATACAATGTTGAATTTTATTCATCCAATCTTTTCAGCAATTCTATAAACTTAGTATTACCATCATCGTGATAATCAACTTCCCATTTTGAGCCTATTGGGATTAATTCTTTAAAATTCTCTCTGGTTATCTCTTCATTGAATTTAATTTCTTCAGGCTTGAACTTCGGATAAGATCCACCGATTTGAAATTTAACCTTTTTGTTCTGATAATATTCTGTACACTCAGCTGTATTTATTCCAGGTTTAACTTTTTGGGCCGGACGAAGTGTTTCTTTGGTTTTTTCTGTATTATTAACATGTACCGGATTTCCTTTATTTTTATTCCCAAAAGCTCCATTTGAATTATATCTATTCGTATAAAAACCTGTGCCTTTATTTTCTGAACTATTTTTTTCCTTTTTCTTAGCTTTACCACCATCTTCATTATTTATAACCTGACTTGGATTTGCTAAAATTGAATTTTTAATTACCCTATCCTGATAATCTTTATCATCAATACTCATATATTTGGTATCCTCATTTAGAGGTATCTGTTTTGAATCTTTCATTATAAAGAAATCCTTAATATGTGGTAAATCATCAATCTTTAGTGGAGAGATTTCTTTAGATATCTCTTCTTTATAAGTATCTATTAGATTATTTACATCCACCTCAGCAAACGGATTAAGACTTAACCCATCATAAGAATAAGCATCGCTATAATTGACTATATTTACCTTAATATCCCGAATAGATACAGCTCCATAACCATATGACTTTGCCTTACCGATATTCATCCAGGAATTATCATTCAAACGAACAGCCCAAGTAAGCAATCCAAGCTCTGTCCTGGTCAAATTATTAAAGCGGATTTTCCCATTAAATTCTGTACCTATATTTAACGGTTTTAGTGATGTCTTATCATTTTCAGCAACCTTGCCTTCTGTGGATACAAGCTTATTATGTAACCAATATTGTTTTACTCCTCTCAACCTAAAATCATCATCATTATAAGTTTTTACAACTTCTCCATCTCCCTGTTCTATATAATCCAAATAACTTGTTGGTTTAGGAGATTCCAATGTAATATTCTTTCGCTCACAACAACCAATATAATCATCAATAACAGCATCGCTAAATGATACTTTAGATTTATAACTGTCTTTTTCGGAAGTCATTCCAAATATTGATTTAGTCAAATCAAAATCAACCGGATTTTGATGTAATCCGCTTTTTATAGTATTATCATAAAACAGCCTTAATCTAGGAGTAAACCCAAAATACAATCTATCCAATTGAATATAAAAAACAGGTTTAATCTCATCATCTTCAGGAAGATTGAAAAAATCAACATTTTTATATTGTTTCAATCCGTTTTTCTTTTTTTCAAAGTCAATTCTAAATGAAATAACATCCTCTTCAGGAATTTCAATTGTTTCCTCTATTCTTTTCGGTATAACATATAAAACCTTCTTTTCATTCATTTTGCCGGTACAAACGAGTACACCCTGCTTAACATTAGGTCCTCCCGTACCCGGGGCATAAACCTTATCAATCTTTTTTAAATCTACTATTTCATAATTAACATCATAGTATCCCGGCTTATAATCAGGGTTTTGCGTACCTTTATAATGATCCCTATTGTTTTTATCTTTTTGTTTTTTAAATCCTTTCGTTATGTCATGTTGCATATATTCCGGATGTTGATAAAGAAAAGGATAACTTTTTTTACCATGATTATAATCGTAGGCTACATCACGTTCACTTAAAATATAATAATTCATTTCTCCGTTACTTTTAATTTTTTCTACTTCAGTCTTATAGATAACATAAACTTCTTTACCATTATTTTTTGTTTCTTTTGCTATATATCCAGCTTTTACATTCTTCAACACACTTATTTTTTTCTTGTTATCCTGTACAGCACCTAAAACATCTGTATACCTGCCTTTCTCAGCACCGGATGCCACATTACGATACATCAACATGTAATCATCTATATCATCATCAAAAGAAGAAAGGCCCAGTATTTGACAATTATTTCTTATCAATCCTCTCATAGTACTTCCCGGTATTGCATATTTGCCTTCTTCATTTTTAAAAAAATCATTTATATAATTTTGTGAATTTTCAGGGTCCTTTTTTCCGTCATCAATAAATAGAGGGGTTTCAGCCTTTAAAGTATATGAAATCTCACCTGTAAGAAGTTCATCCTTTAATACCCCTCTTACATCCATATCCTTCTTATCCACCTTAACAACCTTATCATAAAAAGGCACAAAATTATACGGAGAACCTACATATCCCATAATCATTCACCCTCCTTTACATCATATAATCTGCAGGATGTTACGCACATTTGACCATCCTCATCAGCCTTCAGATATTCTCTTTTAACAAGAGTCTTATTGTTTCCCAGCCATTTAGGCTCAATCTCAAATTCTCTGTCAACTGTCACAACATTTTCATCGACTTCATTATCTTTTTCATCAGTAATTTTAATAGCTTTTAACTCATCATTATCCGTGCGGAACAGATGAATCTGACCGGTTTTATCGAAAAAATAAGCTTCCAGACATTGATTAAAATCCATTTCGGAGATGTCGTTACATTCTTTAAATATAATCTCACTTATATTGTAAATAAGCGCATATTTATATGCTTTGCATACTTCAAAACTCACATTATCAATATTTACTCTATTCATGATGCCACCTCCTTCAATGCTTTCAATGCATTTGCGATTATATCATCCGAATCGGCGATTTTATTATCGACAAATGACACTTCAGCCTGCTTTCCTTCAGCATTTTTGATTATTATATTATCTACATCAAGGAAACCTTTTCCAACTGAATATCCACTACCAAGGCTCATTGTATGTATTGACAAATCTCTTAATGCCATAAGGAGTAGCCCTAATATAGCTTCGTAAGAATTATATTTACTGATTTCAATAATCAATTCCAAATCACCATTTATATTTCTTTCCGAAAACAAACCTTGATTAATTACTCCACCTGTAAATTTATCAATATGAATTCTGTGTCTTATCGGGTTATCTTCATTTTTTTTACTGTCACCTACTATTGTGTCAAAGAAATATAAATTCCCTTTTCTACCCTCGTCATTTTTTTCTCCGCCCTTACCAAAAGCTTCATCAATAAGAGATTCTTTATGTAAATACTCCGATATTTTTTCCATCTGACTTCTTATTGAACCCTTAATGGAACTGCCCGGAACAATATATTCATCTTTAGAGTCCCTAATATTAACTTCAGCATGATCATTTTCTCCAAACCCTTCGGCATATATACTTTTAACTAACATCGGTCCTTCCGTTTTTGCCTTAAGCCTGATTCTGTAAGCATAAATAGTCTTATTATCTGTCGCTAATTTACTTGTTATATTATCTCCACTTTCAAGTTCCTCTTCATCAAACCAACGACTTCTTCCCTCGGCTGTCTTTAAATCAAAATCAATTTTTTCAAGCTTGTCCAATCCGACACTTCCGGCTCCTGTACTCTTTTTCCCGCCGATTTTGGTTTCTCCCTGTTTTAACACGGCAAATATATTCTCGATTTGAGACTCCATTATTTCATTGGATTCATTCAAAAACAGATAACAGCAATATACAAACTTTGAATCTCTGCCAATATATTCCATATCAAATTTTTGACCTTTGCTGGTTGAACCTGTTGTCCTGTCTATCTTCACATGTGGACGAATTTCCATTTTTACTTTTTTATCTTTAAATGTACCGTCCGAAATTTTTATATTACTTCCTTTTGAACCCTCAAAAATTTTCTTCTCTATTTTTTCACCATATACCTCTTTGGTGCAGCCTCTCATCATGCCGGCAATTGTTGTTGCCTGAACAAAAGGAGTAAATGTAACAGGATGAACAAGTATTTCTTCCTTATCTCCCGAAGATGCACCAATGTGCAATACAGAATTACACTTCATGGTAACTATGTATTTTATAACTCTATTATAATTATCAGCCATCATACTCCCTCCTTAGACATTCTGTTATCATATCGGATTCTATCCAACAAATAATTGATTTTTCTTACACTGATTTCCTTTTCGGATAATAATTCATTTATCTTAAATCCCATTATTTCATTGATACCGGTTAATCCCGCAATCTCATTAATATCCT
>JAILOA010000031.1 GCA_024691065.1 Lachnospiraceae bacterium
AACTTTGAGAATTTATCTCTTTCGTATTTGATGTTTATATGTTACCAAACTTTGAACAATTTGTAAAGGTTTTTTTTATTAAGAAATTCTTACAAAAAAATGTTAAAATTATGACACATTCACAAAACGCTGTATTTAAAGGCTTTTTAAGCTATTTTTCAGTTATAAAGATAAGAATTTATTTTTAAAAAAAATTATGAACTATAATTATCGTTGTTCACATTTATAATGATATAAAGCAGCTTATATGCACAGTATAAGAATACTATAGAGCTACAAATAAACGATTATATGGTTAATAAAATCAACAAACATCCGCATTGTAAGATCAAAATCAATCAAAATATATTCACATTATAAGATCAAAATCAATCAACATATATGCACATTATAAGATCAATATAAGGCTACAAATATGCACATCATAAGAGCAATTTCCTGAACCACAACGGTTGAAACAACAGAAGATACAGCTCCGATAGTTGCAGTATTACTACCCGTGCAATAATACTCAGCTACCAAAGAAGTTGCAAAGATAAGTCTCTGCTTCCGGCTAAGCGAAAGCTTACCAAAACCCTTTGATTCCTTAATGTATTTTTCAACTTCAATTATCTCGTCCACAAGAGCACCGTTTTCCATATCCAGATCAATGAGAATTCCCAACATTGAAGATGCTGTGTGAGTATTAGCAAATTGTACATCCTTATCCGAAAATGCATTGTATATAGCTACTACCTTGTCGCATTTTTCTTTCATATCGCCATCTGTCAAGGTGAGAACTTCCGATATAGCCTGGATTTCATTCTTTCCAACCTTCAACTTAACTTCTTTATTCAAGTATTCGTAAGCACACTCCATCTCTTCTATGATTTTATCAACACTCTTGTCGGTAAGACAAAGGAGATAGCCGAATGTTATATCATCCGTAGAAGTAATAAGCGGATGCTTCTTATTCATCTTGCTGTATAAATCCCTGAATTTTTCATAAATTTTCTCTGCTTCAGCTTTTTTCCCTGACTCAACTATAATCATCGCAGCCTGTACCAAAGCACCTGTGTCTGTCGGTGACTTCTTTGTAAGAATTTTATATACATCAAGCACATCATCGAAGTACTTTTCCGGGTCGTTTTGTAATGTCATCTTGCTTGCTACAATCGGTTTTGATTTGCTTTGAAATGTTGATAATACATTGGTATTTTTTTCAATGTATTTTGTACAGGCACTAAGCTTCTCTTCATCAACATCATTGTCACCGAAAACAAGTGAAGTCGCAATCATCAGCATGTTATTTGAAAGCTTAAATACATTCTGAATCTTGTTTTTGTTGTCTACAAAATGGTCGCATTTTAATTTGATTTGTTCGTTCATAAGATCTCCCTTCTCTTATAAATAATTATTTATTAATATTTGTATATAAATTTGCATAATTTACAAACTTTATAATTCTATGTATATACTATATCACACATTCCAAGGCAAATGCAATCAAAACTAAGATATGGGGACGGTTCTGCTGTCCTCAGTCCCCCAATTAAGAATTAATTAAGAATTAAAGAAGAATTATCTTAAGACTTTAAGATTTGCATGGTGTATATTAGACTTACGAGGATAATTACACCATGCAAATGAAAGGAGTTTTTCGATGAGTGATACAATATTAAGCGTTAAGGAGCTTTCTAAAACATTTTCAAATGAATCAGTGCAGCAGCATGTTCTTAAGAACTTGAATCTGGATGTGTATAAAGGTGATTTTACCGTTGTTATGGGTAATTCGGGTTCAGGAAAGAGTACTTTACTTTACGCTCTTTCAGGAATGGACAGACCATCTATTGGAACAGTGACTTACTATGTAGAGGATGACTCAAAATACTTTAAGAACGAGGGCAAAGGCATTGAAATTTCCAAATTTTCTAACGACCAATTGGCGCTCTTTAGAAGAAATCACACAGGCTTTGTTTTCCAGCAAAACTATCTAAATGATTCAATGAGCGCAATGGATAACGTCATGGTAAGCGGTCTACTAAGAAGCAAAGATAGACGCGCTTTAGCCGAAAAAAGCAAAAGACTTCTTAATAAGGTTGAGATAACAGAACAGGACTATAAAAAATTCCCGACTCAGCTCTCCGGTGGCCAGCAACAAAGGGTTGCTGTGGTAAGAGGAGTGATCAACAGCCCCGAAATTCTATTTGCAGACGAGCCAACAGGTGCTCTAAACTCACAAAACACAGTAAATGTATTAGACATATTGACTGACCTTAATAACGAAGGGCAGAGCATAGTTATGGTTACACACACGCTTATGGCAGCGGAGAGAGGTAAT
>JAILOA010000268.1 GCA_024691065.1 Lachnospiraceae bacterium
ATACAAATATACAAGTATACAAGTATAAAAGAATAATTGTATGCTTGTATATTCTGATGTCATGTAATTGGTTTAAATATAATTGCAAATTTTAAACTGTTAATATATAATTTAATTAGTTATTTTGTGTCTTTCGAATCAAAAATAAAAGTTTCATACCGGAATTTTCCAAAAGATATAAATGACATTTTTATGCTGTTTGAAAGGAGGAATTATGTCTTTAGGTGAAGCTTTAAATAAAATCCTCATCCAGGGCGATGCCTGGAAAACCATACTGAACGGTACTTTGATAACAATTAAAATTTCCGCATTGTCTCTTTTGTTCGGTACAATTCTGGGTGCTTTTATCTGCTTTTTGCGGATGAGCAGGTTCGGTATTCTCCGGTTTATTTCCAAGGTTTATATAGTTATTTTGAGAGGATCACCGGTCCTTTTGTTGCTTATGCTTTTGTATTACGGGGTGCTCGCACAAACCGATTTATCAGGCACTTCCGTGGCGGTGATTACATTTTCCATAAATGTAGCGGCCTCTGTGGCAGAGCTCCTTAGAACTGCGATTATGGCGACAGAGCACGGACAGGTGGAGGCAGCGCTTACCCTGGGATTCACAAAAACACAGGCATTTCGCTTGATTACACTCCCTCAGCTTGTAAAGGTTGCAAAGCCGGTTTACCAATCAACAGTTGTAAATCTTATCCAGTGGACGAGCGTGGTTGGATACGTAGCAATTACCGATTTAACCCGTGTAATAAATAATACGGCCTCCCGAACCATGCAACCGTTTATAACCATTGTAATCGGGCTTTTAATATATCTCGCTCTGGCATACATCGTTCATGGTATATTTGCCCTGACCGACCTGAAAAAGAAAGGTGGTGAGAAGGCATGAAACCATTAATTGAAGTAAAGGGACTTTCAAAATCTTTTGGTGATTTAAAGGTTCTTGAAAATGTAAATTTAACCGTTAATGAGGGCGACAGAATTGCAATTATCGGTGGTTCCGGATGTGGCAAAAGTGTATTTTTAAGGTCGCTTGAATTGCTTGAAAAACCCGACTCGGGCAAGATATTTATAGACGGCGATGAGATTACCGCAAGAGGCGCAAATGTACCGGATATCCGAAAAAAACTGGGAATGGTATATCAGCAGTTTTACTTGTTTTCACATATGGATGTAATGGATAATCTCTGCCTTGCACCAATGAAAATCAAAAAAATGAGTCGCAAGGAAGCAGAGGAAAAGGCTGATTACTGGCTTTCGCAGGTAGGTCTTACATCCAAGGCTCACGCTATGCCGGATACTCTTTCGGGTGGTCAGAAACAGCGTATAGCAATTTGCAGAAGCCTTATGATGGAGCCTAAGGTTATTTTGTTTGATGAGCCGACGAGCGCGCTTGACCCGACTATGGTTGGGGAGGTTCTTGCTATGATAAGGGTGCTCAGTAAGAGAGATTTAACCATGCTTATCGTAACCCATGAGATGAATTTTGCTCGTGAGGTTGCCAATCGTGTTCTCTTTTTTGCTGATAAAGGAATATATGAAGAAGGCACACCGGCTGAAATATTTGATGCGCCTCAAAAGCCGAAAACAAAGGCATTCATACACCGCATAAAATTCTTCCACTTTGACATAACCGAGCGTACATTTGACCTTATGGGCTTTCAGGGTGGCATAGCACTTTTTGGTGAAAAGTATAATATGTCACAGTCTCTCATTTGGCGCCTGCAGCTTTGCTCCGAGGAAATTGTGTATGAGATGATGGACGGGAGTTACCCGGGAAAAGATAAGGTGGATATTGAGGTGGATATTTCATATTCCGATGATGGTTCGCTTGTTTTGCTTCTAAAATGCGGAGGTAATAAATATAATGTTCTTGATATTGATGAAACAGTGGATGATGATAAGGATCATTTAGGAATAACCATTATTAAAAATGTTTCAAAGAGTAATAAATATGAATATAAGGATAATATGAATGTACTCGAAATAATTATATAAATTTATTAAAAATGTACTCGAAATAATTATATAAATTTATTAAAAATGTACTCGAAATAATTTTATAAATTTATAAAAAATGTACTCGAAATAATTTTATAAATTCAAAAAAAAACGCCCCCCAAAATTTGGATTAGATCCAATTTTGGGGGTCGATATTTTTAAGGTTTTTAATGTTAAAATATTTGTATCAATCAGGTTCCTACCTACTGATTTTGAAGAATAAATATGATTATTTGATTCGTTTTAATCTTTATTTTTTTTGATAAAATCTAAATGATTTTTAATCATTTCTTACCGATGTACAATCTTGCATCTGATGAATAATAGGAGTCAGAGAAGATTACACCTTCCAAAGCATATGCAGCTTCAAGTTCTTCCTTAGTCAATGCACCTTCAGGAAGCTCAGGTTTAGGTCTGTCTTCATTTTCTGCTTCTTCAGCATCATTTGAATCACCGGATTCGGCATTTTCTCCGTCAGGATTGTCGGAATCGTCAGGACCACCAAGGCCTCCCGGTCCTCTTCTTGATCTCATTCCGTAATACCAGAAAATGATGTCGGCTTTGCCTGAAGTCAGAGCAGAGCTTCTGGCAGCAGATTCAATATTTATAAATTCAACATTTACTTCAAGTCTTCTTGCAATTTCAGACATAAGTACAGTATTAAAACCTGCAGGAGAACCATCCTCTGCTACGTAATCCATAGGAGGTAAATCACCTGTAACCGCTACGGTAATGGTATCTGCGCCTTCAAAGGTTTCAAACTGTGCAGGTTCAAAGTTGGCTTCTTTATCAAGTGAAGTAGGGATACATTCATTTGTAAATTCCATTAATATTCCATCGTCATGCAGAGAATTCAAAGCTTCATTTACCTTGTCACGAAGGTCTGTATTGTCTTCGGAGAATCCCATTACAAAGTTATCATCACAACCGATTTCCGCACCTTTAATGTAATAGTCCTCATTGTTATTCATCAAATACATGCCAACAAATTGCGGAACATTAATGGCATCAATTTTATTGGAATTCAGAGCGAGCTGCATCGCCGCAAGACTATCATAGTAACTTACATTGTCTGTTGAAGAACCATCCCCAAGGAAAGCAAGATGATTAAAATGAACCCTTGCATCCAAATATTCTTCAGAGTCCTCGTTTTGTTCCACAAGTGATCCGATTTTGGCTTCCTTTGAATCGGATGATTTTTCGGTGGTTTTACCGCCGGAACAACCACCAAGCAAGCTGATTGACATAATCCCCGCCAAAGCTAATGTCAAAGATTTTTTAATAGATTTTTTGTACATAAATATATCCTCCTGTTTAAAAGCGTCAATAGCATATAGACTGATTTTCTCAGTCTATATGTTTTCAAGTAATAGATTGTGTACAGTTTTTGATATAAAAATTATAAATTAAAACAGTTTAAAAGTCAATTATAGCTATATAATATAAAGTTAGTGTAAAGTCCGCTATAAAGTCAGTATATAAAGTTTGCTATAAAGTCAGCATGTAAAGTCCGCTATAAAGTCAGCATATAAAGTCAGCTATAAAGTCCGCTATAAAGTCAGTATATAAAGTTCGCTATAAAGTCCGCTACAAAGTCAGCAGGACTAATAATATCATATTCACAATAAAAAGTCACATAAATCCTTGATTTCTTGACACAAAAAAGGTTATTTGGTAAAATTTTAAAGACTGTGTAAAAGTACAGTTGAAGGGGTTGTAAATGTATCGAAAACCCTTATAAATCATAATTTTTAAGGGTTTAGGATACCAAAGTCGGAATCACCGGTAATTCAATTACCGGGTAGTTCATATGGAATTATAAAATGTATTTCTTATTTTGAAATTACGTTGAATGTTATAAGTTATCAGCGTGAAAGCAAAATAATTTACATTTTAGGAAGGATTTAAATGGAGAATTTAACTTTAGACAAAAGAATAAAGATGCCGGATGATGTTATCTCCATTATAAAAACCTTAAATAAAGCCGGTTTTGAGGCATACGCGGTTGGTGGTTGTGTGCGTGATTGTCTTCTGAAAAGAGAGGTAAATGATTGGGACATCACTACTATTGCAGAGCCTTACGAGGTGAAGCGGCTTTTTAAAAGGACGATAGATACCGGATTACAGCATGGCACGGTTACGGTACTGCTAAACGGCAGTGGTTATGAGGTTACAACCTACCGTGTGGATGGTGAATATACAGATGGAAGACATCCGAAGGAAGTTACATTTACCAAAAGTCTCACAGAGGACTTGAAGCGTCGTGATTTTACGATAAATGCGATGGCTTATAATGATGAAACCGGAATTATTGATGAATTCGATGGAATTTCGGACCTTGAAAATAAGGTTATCCGTTGCGTAGGAAATCCTGATGAGAGGTTTACCGAGGATTATCTAAGGATTATGAGGGCGGTCAGATTTTCGGCACAGCTTGGGTTTGAGATTGAGGAAAAGACCTTGGCTGCGATTAAAAACCACACGGAGGGCCTTAAAAATGTAAGCTGGGAACGTATCAGAGTCGAGCTCACAAAGCTTATAACCTCCGATAATGCCGACAGAATTAATGTCTTATATGAGACTGGAATTTTAGATATAATTTTGCCTGAACTGACTGCGTGTTTTACCTGTGAGCAAAATACGAGGCATCATATTTTTAACGTTGGCGAGCACATTGTCCGGACGGTAATGAATATGAATTTCTGGTTTGAACATGCCGGTACCGAAACAGTGGCAGGTGAAACGGAGACTGCCGAAAGTGCCGTAAAGGCAGGTGAAACGGAGACTGCCGAAAGTGTTGTAAAGACAGGTGAAACGGAGACTGCCGAAAGTGCCGTAAAGACAGGTGAAACGGAGACTGCCGAAAGTGTTGTAAAGGCAGGTGAAACGGAGACTGCCGAAAGTGTTGTAAAGGCAGGTGAAACAGGAAATTTAGAAAAAACCGAAACAGATAAAAATGTAACCGATGATAAATTAATTGATATTTACACAGAAAGATACATTTCAAAATGCAGGGAAATTTTCAGTGATGACAGGATTAAAATTTTCAAGGAGTCACTTGAAAAAATTGTTAAAATTTCCGATGAAATAGTTAAAAATATGACTCCAAAGGATAAAGATATTTTGGCTGTGGCAATGCTGTTTCATGATATGGAAAAGCCGGCTTGTCTAACTTATGACGACAAGGGTGCGGCACATTTTTATAAGCATCCGATGAAAAGCGCAGAGAAATTTAAGAGCATCGGAAGAAGGCTTACATATGATAATTATTTGAATGATCATGCGAAAACTCTTATTTACTGGCATGATTACAGACATTTTGAAAATGATACGCTTATCCGGAGGACACTTGCAAGAGTAGGAATTGACAATATGCCGCATTTATTTTTGGTGCAGTTTTCTGACATAATGGCTCAGAATCCGGATACATTTTCCGAAAAAATAGATGTGTTAACAGAGGTTTGGCAAAACGTGCAAAGGGTTATTGCTACTAAGCCTCCGGTGTATATAAAAGATTTGGTAATCAATGGAAAGGACTTGATTCAAATGGGAATTAAGCCCGGACCTAAAATCGGTGAGATTTTGGAAAAGCTTATAAAGCAGGTAATTGATAATCCTGAGAGAAATACCAGGGAGTATTTACTTAAGGAAGCAGAGAATTTCTCAAAATGTATTTGAAATTTTTAGAAAAGGATTAACTATGGATTTTAAATTTAATATAAACAAATTATCTAAATACGCAAAATATGACCTATATATGGATACCCTGAACAATATATTTAACAGCCAGGCGCTTTTCAGCGATGGAACTACATTTTACAGGTATCCATCAGAACCGGATCCAAACGATATCGTAAGGCTTCGATTCAGGACAGCAAGAGAAAATATTGATACATGCTATGCGATAGTAAATGATGTCCGTTATGAAATGGAGCGGATTTTTAACGACAGAAATTTTGATTATTATGATGTTGAAGTTCAGCTCGGGAGCGAAATGGTTTACTACTATTTTGAGGTACATTCCGGTCCGCTTGTTTGTTATTACAATGCAATCGGTGCCCTGAGAGAAATCAATCATACTTATGATTTTAAGATTACTCCGGGCTTCCATACACCTGACTGGGCAAAGGGAGCTGTATTCTATCAAATTTATGTTGATAGATTTTTCAATGGAAATCCGGATAATGATGTTTTAAATGATGAATATTTTTATATCGGAGATTCCTCGGTTAAGGTTGAGGATTGGAATAAATATCCTGCTGCAATGGGTGTCCGCGAGTTCTATGGCGGTGATTTGCAGGGTGTTATGGAGAAGCTTGATTATCTCCAGGAACTGGGAATTGATGCGATATATTTTAATCCGCTTTTTGTATCACCTTCTAATCATAAATATGATATTCAGGATTATGATTATATCGATCCGCATATTGGTGTGCTCAAAAAGGATGAGGGAGAGCTTATAAACCGCGACGGAAACGGAACTCTCCTCTATAACCCTGAGTGCCCTAATAAGGACGCAACCCGTTACATTACAAGGGTTACCGATAAAGAAAATCTTGATGCCACAAATGAGTATTTTGCGAAGCTCGTTGAAGAGGCTCATAAGAGGGGAATCAAGGTGATTCTCGATGGTGTTTTCAACCACTGCGGCTCATTTAACAAGTGGCTTGACAGAGAGAGAATTTATGAAAATGCTGATGGATATGCGAAGGGCGCCTTTGTGGATAAGGACAGTCCATATCACAGATTCTTTAAATTCAGGGGTGGCAACTGGCCTTATAATTATAATTATGATGGTTGGTGGGGGCACGATACATTGCCTAAGCTTAATTATGAGGAGTCACCTGAGCTTGTAAATTACATAATGGAAATCGGTCGAAAATGGGTTTCGCCACCTTACAATGTTGACGGCTGGCGTTTGGACGTTGCTGCGGACCTTGGACAATCCGAGGATTATAACCATTATTTCTGGAAGGAATTCAGGCGCAATGTAAAGGAAGCAAATCCGGAGGCAATTATTCTTGCGGAGCATTACGGAGATCCGAAGGAATGGCTTTTGGGTGACCAGTGGGATACAGTAATGAACTACGATGCATTTATGGAGCCTCTTACCTGGTTCTTAACCGGTATGGAAAAACATAGTGATGAATACCGCGAAAATATGCTTGGAAATGCAGATGCATTTTTCGGAGCGATGGGACATTTTATGTCGCGTTTTAATATACAATCGCTTTTTGTTGCTATGAATGAGCTTTCAAATCACGACCATTCAAGGTTCCTTACACGTACGAACAGAACGGTTGGAAGAACTGCATCGCTCGGCCCTGATGCTGCAAATCACAATGTAAATAAAGGCGTTATGATGCTTGCGGTTATGGTGCAGATGACCTGGCCGGGTGCTCCGACGCTTTACTACGGAGATGAAGCAGGCGTGTGCGGCTGGACCGATCCGGACAGCCGAAGAACCTATCCTTGGGGCCACGAGGATAAGAATCTGATTGCTTATCACAGAGATATGATTAAGATTCATAAACAATACACGGCTCTTAAAACAGGCTCGATTATATTCCTTCAGTCGGATTATAATGTAATTTGCTTCGGTCGTTTCGACGAGCGTGGCAAGATGATTATAATTATAAATAACAATGATTACGAGAAGGATATTCAGATTCCGGTTTGGAGAATCGGAATTGAAAAAGATGAGAGAATCATAAGTGTTATAAAAACACGTTATGAAAATTATTCCCTTGAAACGCAGATTTATAACCATGATGGAGGTTTGTTGAATTTCAAATGCGAGCCATGCTCCGGAGTGGTACTTAGAAATTATGTATAAAAATATGTTGGAAATTTGTATAAAATTTGAGTAAATTTTTTAAAAACAATTTGGAAAAAATTATCTGTAAAAGGGCAGTAAACGGATGATATTTGAAAATATTATTTAAAAAATATACATAAAATTTTTGAAAAATAATCGTCTGTAAAAGGGTAGTAAACGGATGATATTTGAAAATGTTATTTAAAAAATTTACATAAAATTTTTGGAAAATAATCGTCTGTAAAAGGCCTGTAAACGGATGATATTTGAAAATATTATTTAAAAAATTTACATAAAAACAGAATGGATAAACTATGTTTAGATGTTATATAGAGGATTCGCAGTATGACGGTACATACGTATATATAACCGGCTCCGACGTTAACCATATAGTAAATGTAATGCGCCTTGGCATAAATGACTGGATTACCGCCTGCAATGGTGAAGGCACCGATTATATAGGACAAATCAGTGAACTCAGTCGTGATGAGGTTAAGGTTAAGGTTGGAAAGGTACAGCCTACCGGAAGCGAATTGGATCAAAAATTATATCTATTTCAGGGGATTCCGAAGGGCGACAAGATGGATTTGATTATCCAGAAAGCCGTTGAAATCGGTGCCTATGAAATTATTCCGGTTGAGATGGAGAGATGCGTCTCAAAGCTTAAGGAAGAAAAAAAGAAGGAAAAGAAAATTTCCAGATGGCAGTCAATTTCCGAATCGGCCTCCAAGCAAAGTGACAGGGGAATTATTCCTAAGGTCAGGATGCCGATTAGCTTTAAGGAAGCACTTAAGGAAGCTACTTTACTTGATTATTCCATCATTCCTTATGAACTTCAGGAAGGGATGCAAACCTCGAAAAAGATAATTGAAGACGCAAAAGATAAAAAATCAGTTGGAATTTTTATAGGTCCGGAGGGCGGAATTTCAGAAAATGAAATCGAAGCTGCGATAAGTTCCGGAGTACTCCCGGTGTCACTCGGACGCCGAATACTCAGGACTGAAACCGCCGGATTATATACATTATCCGTGCTTGCATTTCAGGCGGAAGGATAAAATTATTTATAGATATTATTTTGAAATATAAAATAATCCGGATATTTTTTTGAAAATTTCTGATTTTTTTTATAAAAAATATTAGAAAAATATTAGAAAAAATATTAGAAAAAAATTATAAAAAATATTAGAAAAATATTAGAAAAAATATTAGAAATAAATTGTGAAAATTTTAAGTGATAATTGGTTTTAGCAATTTAAGCCGGATAAGAATAGGAAATATTATGATTGCATATTTAGACAATGCTGCTACAACCCGGGTACTTCCCGAGGTTGCTGACACTATGAGAGATGTTATGTTGAACGATTTTGGTAATCCATCATCGAAGCATGAAATGGGAATTGCCGCAGAAAAATATTTGACGGCGGCCAGGGAAACGATAGCAAAGGTTTTAAAGTGTAAACCAAAGGAGATATATTTCACTTCGGGTGGTACCGAGTCAAATAATCAGGCATTGATTGCCGCCGCAGAAGCTAACAAGAGGACGGGCATGCACATAATAACCAGCCGGATTGAACATTCCTCGATTTTAAAGCCTTGCGAAGAGCTTGAAAGAAGAGGTTTTTCGGTTACTTATCTGCCGGTAAATAAAAACGGACAGGTTGAGGCAGAAACTCTTAAAAATGCACTTCAGGACGATACGATTTTGGTTTCCATTATGCATGTAAATAATGAAATCGGATCCGTAAATGATATTGCAGCGCTTTCGGCGGTTATAAAGGAAGCTAATAAAGACAGGGACAAAAAGTCCAGAATTATATTCCATACCGATGCCATCCAAAGCTTCGGTAAAATAAAGGTTTTGCCGGAAAAGCTCGGGGTTGATATGCTTAGTGTATCAGGTCACAAATTGCACGGTCCAAAGGGAATCGGCTTTATATATGTTAAGGATGGAACCAAGGTAACACCTTATATATTCGGTGGAGGACAGGAAAAAGGCTTTCGCTCGGGTACTCAGAATGTACCTGGAATTGCGGGTTTATCTACAGCGGTAGAATCTATATTTAAAGGGCATGATGAGAAAATCGAGAACCTTTATAAATTGAAGGAATATATGATAGGCGGGTTAACTCAGATAGAAGGCGCTCATATCAATGGCATTAACGGGGTCGATGTAAGAGAAACGGCGCCTCACGTGGTGAGCGTTACATTTGACGGAATAAAAAGTGAAGTCCTTTTAAATGCATTGTCCGATAAGGGTGTGTACATATCTTCGGGTTCCGCCTGCTCGTCAAACAGACCGGAGCTAAGCGGTACATT
>JAILOA010000048.1 GCA_024691065.1 Lachnospiraceae bacterium
TAAATGTTGAAAATGTATCGAAAACATATATGGCGAAAGCTGTTCTTTCAAATGTGTCGGTAGGAATTGATGATTCGGATAAGATTGGAATTGTCGGCACCAATGGAACGGGAAAGTCAACACTTTTAAATATTATTGCCGGCGAGGTTGAGCCTGACCGGGGACAGGTAGTTAAAGGAAATGATTTGAGAATATCTTATCTTTTGCAGAATCCGCAATTTGATAATGATAAGACACTTCTTCAAAATATAACCGATACCATTTACGATGGCGATGACCATTGGGATAAGATGGGTGAAATTAAGGCGAATCTAGCGAAGTTCGGAATTGATGATCCGGAATGCAGTCCAGCGATTTTATCCGGTGGGCAGAAGAAGAGGGCGGCCCTTGTGGCAGCCATTATGACGTCGTCGGACTTGCTGATTTTGGACGAGCCAACAAACCATTTGGATTCGGAGATGATTGAGTGGCTTGAAGAATATTTGCAAAGGTTCAGGGGAGCCATTCTCATGGTAACCCATGACAGATACTTTTTAGATGAAGTTACAAATAAGATTGTTGAGATAGATAAAGGAAATGTATATAGCTATGAGTCAAATTACTCGGGCTTTCTGGAGCTAAAGCAGCAGAGACTTGATTATGAACTTGCAGCTGAGCGTAAGGCAGCGACCCTTTACAGAAAGGATCTTGCGTGGATGCTGAGAGGTGCAAGAGCACGTTCTACCAAGCAAAAGGCACACATTCAAAGATTTGAAGCACTTCGTGACCGCAAGAGGCCGGAGGAAGAAAGGGCAATAGAGCTTAGCTCCCTGCCATCAAGGATGGGAAATAAGACCATTATTTTGGACAACATTTCCAAGAGCTATGAAGGAAAGACTTTATTTAAGGATTTTACCTATACATTTAACAAACTTGATCGTATAGGAATCATCGGGCCAAACGGCTGCGGTAAGTCAACTCTTATGAAATGTATCTGCGAACTGATAAAGCCTGATTCGGGAAGTATCGAGATAGGGCAGACTATTCAGATAGGATATTTTAGCCAGGAAAATGAAGCGCTTGACGAGAAGCTTCGAGTTATTGATTACATTAAAGATACGGCCGAATATATAAGGACGACCGATGGACTGGTTTCGGCGTCGGCAATGTGTGATAGATTTTTGTTTCCGCCGGATATGCAATATGCACCGATTGGTAAGCTTTCGGGTGGCGAGAAGAGAAGGCTTTATCTTTTAAATGTGCTGATGAGCGCACCGAATGTTATTATTCTCGACGAGCCGACTAATGATTTGGACATTCAGACACTGCGGATTTTAGAGGATTATCTGGATGAATTTGCAGGAATTATTATAACCGTTTCACATGACAGATATTTTCTGGATAGGGTTGTAACCAGAATTTTTTCATTTGAAAATGTAAATGGAGAGCCGGTTCTCTATCAAAGTGAAGGCGGATATTCGGATTATCTGATTCATAAGAAGGATTTTTATTATGGAGTTGATGGTTCGAACGGAAAAGCCGGAACGGCCGGAGCAGGAAAAGTTGGAGCGACCGGAACCGGAAAGAATGTGGCGGCCGGAGCAGGAAAAGTCGGAGCAGGCAGACCCGGAGCGGTCGGAGCAGGAAGAGCAGGAGCGGTCGGAGCAGGAAAAGCCGGAGCGGCCGGAGCCGGAAAGAATGTGGCGGCCGGAGCAGGAAAAGTCGGAGCGGCCGGAGCCGGAGATTCAAGTGGGGACGCTACAATACAATCAGCGGAAGATTCCAAGTCATCCAAAAAGGGATATCGCCAACCACGCGAAAAAAAGAAACTTTCATTTAATGAGCAAAGGGAATATGACAGCATTGAGGGAGAGATTGAGAAGCTTGAGGAGAGAAGTGCTGAACTTGATGGGTTGATAGTTGAGGCGGCAACTGATTTTCCAAAGCTCATGCAACTTACAAAGGAAAAGGAAGATGTTGATGCCGAGATTGAGCGTAAATATGACAGATATTCAGAATTGCAGGAGATGGTCGATAAATTCGGTCAGGCGTAATGAAATATTTATGTATCTAAAAGGTATTACAAGAGGAAGGGGATATTATGAAATTAATAGGAAACATACTTTGGTTTATTTTTGGAGGCTTAGAAAGCGGACTGGCTTGGGTAATGTCAGGTTGCCTCTGGTGCATAACAATCATAGGAATTCCCTATGGCTTGCAATGTTTTAAGTTTGCATCGCTTTCATTTTGGCCGTTCGGAAAAACAATTGAATATGAGGGCGGATCGGTTTCATTTATAGTAAATGTATTTTGGTTTATTTTTTCCGGTCTATGGATGGCAATGGGTAATTTCCTTTTGGGTTGTCTTTGGTGTATAACCATAATCGGAATCCCGTTTGGAAAGCAATTCTTTAAAATTGCAAAGCTTTCATTGGCGCCGTTCGGAGCTCAGGTATATGTAGACTAAAGACCAAAGTCAAAGGCCGAAGCCGAAGCCAACGGCCGAGCAAACGGCCAAAGCTCAGATAAATGGTAAATGTAGCGAAAAAATAACATAGAACAAAAGCCGAAGCCAACGGCCGAGCCAAAAGGCCAAAGCTCAGATAAATAGTAAATGTAGCAAAAAAATAACATAGAACAAAAGCCGAAGCCAATGGCCGAGCCAAAAGGCAAAGCTCAGATAAATGGTAAATGTAGCGCAAAAATAACATAGAACAAAAGCCGAAGCTAAGGATCAAATCCAAAGGCCGAGGCTTAAAAATATAATATTTAATTAACGCAGGAGGTTATTTATCATGAAGAAAACAATTAAAAAAGCAATTACAATTGCACTTTCAGCGGCAGTTGCATTTTCATCTGTTGCGGTTGCACCTATGAAGGCAGAGGCTGCAAAGGCAAAA
>JAILOA010000060.1 GCA_024691065.1 Lachnospiraceae bacterium
CATCATCAATACCACTGGTACATATTCCAATTAGTCTTTTACCGTTTGAAAACACTCTAAATGCCTCCTAACAATCTGCATAAAATAAACGTTACAATTGCATTAATTTTAATACTAAATGTCAAAATTTGCAATATAGTAAATGGTATTATTAACAATTTGTTTACATAACGATACAGCGCCTTGCTATTCTTTGGCAATTTTCAAAAAGGGAATATACCAAAAGCCGAAGGTTTTTAGGTATATTCCCTTTTGAAAATTAGCCAAAGGCTAGATTTTTATTTTTCTATATTCTCTTCCTCTCCTTCTTCTGCATTGAGTGTACTCTCATCACCCAAATCAACCTTCTTCAAGGTCTCCTTCCTGTAGAAGATATCATAAAGAACAGGAACAATAAACAATGTCATAAGTGTCGCATAGAGAAGTCCACCGATGGTAACGACAGCCATTCCCTGACCCATCTCGGAGCCCTGCTTACGGCTTACAGCCATAACCGACATACCAAGAATTGTAGTCAATGCAGTCATAAGAATAGGTCTCATTCTGGTCTTACCGGTCTCAACAAGAGCTTCTATCTTTGAAACACCTTCAAGTCTTAATTTATTTACATAATCAACAAATACTATACCATTATTAACAACTACACCGGAAAGAATCAAGAATCCCATCAATGAAAGTATTGAAATCTCCGATCCGGTAAAGAATAGTGCCAGGAAACCACCTGTAAATGCAAGCGGAATAGTAAACATAATAATAAGCGGCGAGAAGAAGTTTGCAAACTGTGCAACCATTATAAGATAAATAAGTATTACCGCAACAAGGAGCATAAGTCCCATATTCTTAAGCATTTCATTTACAGATTCCTCTTCACCTGCGATTTCTATATCATATCCATCCGGCGCATCGTACTTTTCAAGCTTTTCCTTAAATTTACGGGTCAAAAGTGTTGTATTATAACCTTCTTTAGGCATTGCCGATACAGTCATAAGCTTAGAACCATTATCATGACTTATGGAAGCCACGGAATCCTCAATTGTATAAGTAGCTAATTCCTTAAGCTTAATCTTCTTGGTCTTCTGTGTGCCATCCTTCTTTGTCTTTGTATATTCAAGCTTGTAATCTAAGAGGTTATCGAGTGTCAGCTCGTCTCTCTCATCCTTGATGCTTACATTTAACTTATCACCGTCAACGGTAACACTTGTGGCATCTCCATCCGTCTTGAGAGCATCCGTTAAAGCCATAAATATCTGAGCAACGGTAAGATTCTTCTTCATTGCCTTGTCTTTATTTATATCCAGAATAACCTGCTGATCGGCATCCTCCTGACCATTGGAAATTTCCTCAAAGCCATTAACCTTACTTATCATTTTCATAAGGTCATCACTTATCTTAAGAAGCTCTTCTTCGTCTTCACCGTAAACATTTACCGAAAGACCCGAGCCCATCATAGCAGACATATCCATATTACTTTCGGAAACCTCATAATCATCCAAATCCTTGGTTTCCAAAATCTTTTCAATATCCTTTGCAATTTCTTTATTTTTACTTGCGTATTTTTCATCCAAAAGAATCATTATGGAATAAGCATTTGCGGAATCTCCGCCCATACCTGCGAGACCAAGGGATGAATTCTGTGTAGCGCCGACTGTTTCAACTCCCTTAATTTCTTTGATTTCATCACTGATATCATCAAGCATTTCAAATGCTTCTTTATTTTCAAGCTCAGGATTAGTCTCAACAGAAACACTCATCTGGTTTGAGCCCATCTCAGGGAATACTACAATACCTGTATTTACTGCCTTAACAACACAAAACGCAAGCAATCCGACGGCAATCAAAATCGGCACAATCTTAAATTTAAGACAAAGCCTGAGAACCTTTTCATAACCGTTTATCAATGCATCGAAGAACCTGTGTTTCTTCTCCTTTGTATTCTTAAGAAGTGTAGCACCCATACAAGGAACAACGGTAAGCGCTACCAAAAGACTCGCAAGAAGACTGTAGCTTATGGTTAAACTCATATCGAGAATAAGCTGCTTGGTAAGACCGTCCGTAAATACGATTGGAAGGAATACACAAATAGTTGTAAGGGTTGAAGCAAATATAGCTCCCGCAACCTGATTAGCACCCATAACCGCAGCACGCGCAGCGCTGATTCCCTTATTTCGCAGTCGGTAAATGTTTTCTATGACGACTATCGAGTTATCTACAAGCATACCAATACCGAGTGCCAGACCCGATAAAGAAATCATATTCATTGTAATATTAGTCGCATACATAGCAAGAATCGCAAAAAGTACACTTAAAGGTATTGAAAATGCAACGACTATTGTAGGTTTTATATCCTTCAGGAAGAAGAATAAAACCACGATAGCAAAAAGTGCACCCCAGAGAAGATTGGAAAGAACCGAATCAATAATAAATCCGATATAATCACCCTGGTTCATAAGACTGGTTATATGAAGCTTACTGTCACTCTTCTTAAGCTTTTCAAACTTTTCGGTAACCTTATTTGCAACTGTAGCCGTACCTGCGGAACTTGATTTATAAACCGATAAAACTATGGCATTTTCATCATTTACCTTGGCATATATCTCATCAGAGTTGTCAATTACGGTAATTTCCGCAACATCCTTTAATCTGATATCCCCCACCTTATCGATGTGTGTTAACATCGTTTCGGCTATATCTTCATCGGACTCGTCCTTCTCGTCTATCTTAAGGAGATACTGGGTCTTATCGTCATTAATATAACCGGCCGGCATAGAGAAGTTTTCTGCCTGCATAAGCTGTGAAAGTGTCTCTATCGTAAGAAGCTTGTCCAAATTCGCATTCTTCAAAGCTTCCTTTCTGCTTTGCTCATAGGACTTCTTCGCAACCTTAATCTCTTTCTTACTGCTCTCAAGAGTTGTCTTTGCGGAGCTGAGTTGTGCACTTCCCGATCCAAATGCAACCGCAGCCGTTATCTTTCCGGATTCGACCTGCTCATAATTATCAGTTGCCTTTGAAATCTGAGTCTTAACCGCATCACGGGCACCCTTTGCGGTAAGAATCTGCATTTTCAAATTAGATAATTCAGATTCAATTTGAGGAATTCTAACCTCAACGATATTGTAAAGTTGCTCAAGATTCTTAACTGTAAGCTGTTTTGCGGCATCCTTCTGTCCCTGTTGCTTTAATAAATCCTGAAGAACCTTAAGTTTCTTAGGATTATCAATCGCATCCTTAACATCGTCAGGTATATTTTCCATAAGGGTTTCAACCTGCGCCTTAACAGCTGTCTCCGTCTGAGCGGCAACGGTTGCCTTTATGGTAGCCTGTGCCTCTGCAGGAAGAAGATTTAAATAGTCCGAATAATTATCCTCGGTTATTTTAACGGTCTGACCTGTCTGATCATAGGCCGCCTGAAGAACTGCAACCTTTACCTTTGCCTCTACCATTGCATAAAGTGCATTATAACCGTCACTGCCCTCTTTAAGTGCATCCTTGGCAGTCTGAAAACTTGAATTTATCTTGGAATAATTTTCCAAAACCTTATTATCCTTATAAGCCTTCATCTCAGTTTTGAGAGTAGTCTTATAAGCCTTCAAGCTTTGCAAATTAGATTCATATGCAGCAAGGGTAGCCACAGCCTGGTTCATGAGCTTGGTATATTTTGCCATCTCATCAGACTTATCCTTTTGCTGATCTGTCAAATCATCTTCTTTTTCTTCTAATTCCTTTGTTGCATCCTCAAGCTTCTTCTCTGCCTTAT
>JAILOA010000064.1 GCA_024691065.1 Lachnospiraceae bacterium
TTCTCATGTTTTTCTCCTTTTTCTGTCTTAGCAGGAACACTCTACGTTCCTGCTACCGTTGCCTGGTTGCCGGTGCATTGAAGCTTTTGAATTGTGCTTTGTGCAGTGCTCCTGTTACTTTTAATGCTCCGGTTGCCCTTATACAGTACTTTGATTAACCTATCTGCATCTTTCGTTGATGTAGGAAGTATCACCCAGCCTACACTAATTCAATATTAACGTAAACTCCCGCAAATATAAAGTGACAAAAAGGCAGATTTTTCGACAATTTCGCATTGTTATTTCTTTTGAGATAAGAATTTACCGTCGCAGTGAAATTTAAAGATGCAAAATTACACTCCCGTATAAAAAAAGCAATAATTTAAAGCTTTTCACCTTAAATTATTGCTTTTTGTGGTAAATAATAATTTATCCCCTAAACTTGTTTGTTCAAGTTGAACAAACAAGTTTTTTGCCGGTTTTTTATAATAATATTTACATCATATTTAATATTTATCAATAACTGATAAAATACCAATAATATCTTACGCCGCCAGCTATTTATGTTTCTTGACGCTGTAAATTGGCAGAAAGCTTTCTTACGCCACCAGCCATTTATGTTTCTTGACACTATAAATCGGCAGGAAGCTTTCTTACGCCACCAGCCATTTATGTTTCTTGACGCTGTAAATCGGCAGGAACGGAACAATAATCGGTGTTGTCTTTACATAATTTTGATATGACTCCATATGTCCGTAATTCCTGTCATGGCGAAGCTCAAGTCTTTTGGCACCCGAGAACATTACATAAATGATTCCAATGTAACCAATGATTGCAAGTATCCATTGCAACGGGCTGTTCAGGATATTCAGGCCTGACACGAATACTCCCGTCCACAGAATAAGTTCGCCGAAATAATTCGGGCAACGCACCATTTTATAGACACCCGTACTTACAAACATCCTGGTATCTACCTTCTTCGCCTGTGATTTTTGATAATCCGCAACAATTTCAAGTATTATGCCGCCTGCCATCAAAATGATACCGACAATTGCAAGGATGTCATTGCCATTCCCATTCTGCAAACGGAAAAATACCGGTGCGGTTTCGCCGACATAAAGCAGCGAGCAGGAAATCCAAATGCATATTTTAACGCCGATCGGAACCTTGTCTTTCGATTCATTTTTCAAAAGATTCTTATAGGCTGTGCTTTTCAGTTCCCTGATCAGGAGATAGCCGCCAAGTCTCGCCCCGTAAATAATCAGAAGCAGACACATAATCACAGTGCAAATGCTTAAATTTTCCCTGAATAAAATCAGACCTGCAATACCGATTCCGGTAATTGAAAAGCCATATCCTACCGAGAAAAAATATACATACATAATAAATCCGACCGAACTTATTACTAATGCCACTATGAAAACAATCAATAAATCTAACATTTTAAGTCCTCCATTTTGTCACTGCCTAACCTTAGTTACACTCATATTTTTAAGCGCTCTCCTTAATAAGCTTTTGATAATCCGACATCTTTGAAGTTGGAACCCTGAATGTATTTTTCGGATTTAGATTTTTAAATGCACCCTTCTCAACTTTCGTTAACTTTTTGCTTGTAATCTTTATAAACTGAAGATTTGTGCAATTAAGAAAGGCATTCTTACCGATTATTTTAATTCCTTTTCCCAATTCAATGCTTTTTAATTTACTACAACCTTCAAATGATGATTTATTTATGACACTCACACTATCTCCGATTATCAAAATCTTAATGTTTTTATCCTTAAAAAATGCTTTCTTTTTAATTGATGTAACTTTATATTTTTTGTTTTTAAACTTAATTGCAGATGGTATTTTTACAGTTTTTAATTTCTTTGACGAGCCACAAACTGTAGCCTTACCGGCTTTTAAAATGTATTTAATTTTTTTATAAGTGATTGAATTTGTTTTGCTTTTATCGGAATCATCCTGATTATCCGGCTCCGATGAAGTATCAGGTGTTGTAGTAACACTTGGATTTTGTGTAGTTACCGGATTTTGTGTAGTTACCGGACTTGATGTAAATGTAACGACCGGAATTTGCGTCGTTTCCGGACCGGATGTAACTGTATCACCCGGATTTTGCGTCATTTCTGGAGTAATTTCGGGTTTTTGCGTCGATTCAGGCGTCGATTCACCATTTTGCGTCGATTCAGGCGTCGTTTCGGGTTTTTGCGTCGATTCAGGCGTCGATTCACCATTTTGCGTCGATTCAGGCGTCGATTCAGGACTTGATGTATCGGTTGTACCCGGACTTTCCTCCGGTCCTGCTGTTTCATCCACAACCGGACTTTCAAGAGGACCCGATGTTATTTCTGAACTTGAAGTCCCCTCCGGTCCTGTAGTCTCATCCGCACTTGAACTTTCTATCGGCCCGGTGGTCTCATCCGCACCGGCGGTCGCCTCCGGGTCTTCCGTTCCTACCGGATTTTCTGTCGCCTCCGGGTCTTCCGTTCCTGCCGGATTTTCCGTCGCCTCCGGGTCTTCCGTTCCTACCGGCGATTCCGATGTTCCAGGGGTTTCCGATTCTGCGGGTGTCTCCGTTTCCTCTGCCTCACCGTCCGATTTAGATATATTAATCAAACTGTAACATTCGGAAATATCAGGATACCTGTCTACTTCATAATCAACCAATTTAATATATTTTACAATTCTCTTTTCTAAACCCAAAGAATAATCCTTATAAAAATCTCCAAATCCGGTAAATGTATATGTCCGTGTTTCCAAATCAAATGAAACAAATATGTTATCACCGATTTGCTTATTGGTATAACTTCCTTCTGTATAGCAACTCGTTCCATAATAATTGATAATACCTGCATCAGCCGAGCATACTATACATAAACGTTCACAACCATCAAAAGAATTATTTGATGAGCCAAGCCTGTCCGGAACACTAATATAGGCCAGTTTACTACAACCCTTGAAAACTTGTTCTTTTATATTATTCATTCCATCCGGAATGGTAATTTCAGTCAAGCTAATACAATTTGCGAATGTTTGAATTTCAAGAGTCTTCAAACTACCGGGAATATTTATCTCCTTAAGACTTGAACAATTATAAAATGCCTGATGTTCCATTGTGGTCACGGTATCCGGCAAAGTAACACTTTGAAGGTTGCTACATTCACAAAAAGCATCGTATCCTATGGTGGTTACGCTATCAGGAACAACCACCTTTGTAATTGTTGTATTATCCGAAAACGAATATGGCCCTATGGTGGTCACCTTATACTGAACCCCGTCCACGGTTATCAATGAAGGAATCACAATATTGGTTAACTTGCCACTATATTTTGTTAGTTTAGCAGTATTATTGCTATTCAAGGTGAACTCAAATCCTTCATTTTCAGGGATTTCTACAAAATCATAATTATTTTCCGTAGCATATGTCTCAACATCCGAACCTTTAAAACCATTAAGAATTACATTATCACTGTAATCAAAAGCTGTGGATGAGATATCAATCTCACTTGAATATAAATACACATTATTTAGATTACTACAATATGAAAATGCATTGTCTTTTATAGTTTGGAGTGCATCCGTAAAAGTAATTGTCTCAAGCCCTGAGCATCCATAAAATGCATACTTTCCTATTGTCTTTATTTTTGACGGTATATTTATGTTTTCTAATGACAAGCAACCACTAAAAGCACTTTCTCCAATACTGTCTGAATATTCCGAAAGTGTGACTTCGCTAAGAGAAGTACAATTTTTAAATGTATTTTTTGAGATTTTTAGAACGGATCCCTGAATGTCGACGCTAGTTAAAGATTCACATCCTGAGAAAGCATTTTCCCCTATGGTTTTTACCAATGATGGAACTGTAACAGTTGCTAAAGCCTCACACCCCTCAAATGCATTTTTTCCAATTGATATAG
>JAILOA010000136.1 GCA_024691065.1 Lachnospiraceae bacterium
GGGTAAAGAAAAAAACGGGGAAAAATGTTTGGGAAACAATACCCACATGCTCTAAGAAAGGAGAAGCTATGTTAAACACGGATTCAATTAATAAACTTATGCAGCTTACGGATGAGGAGTCGCTTGGCGGACTCGGAAAAAGCATTTATGAATCAATGGATACAGCCAGAAGGATTTCCGAGCAAAGCAAGAAGCAGGCGAAGCCTGAGAAAAATCAAGGGCGTTGCCAAAATCTGACATCCGAATTAAAGGCAAAGGTGCAAGGAATCACGGACGGATGGGGATTGATCCTTTCCGGCGGTGGTGGCAAGGGTGCCTATCAGGTCGGTGTTTATAAAGCCCTTCAGGAGTTCATGCCGATTGATATAAAGGCTTTCTGCGGTACAAGTGCCGGCGGTCTGAATGCAGCGCTCTTTTCTGTTTGTTCACCTGAGGAAGCTATGGAAATATGGATGGACATTGACCCTGTGGATGTGCTTACACCGCAGGAAATAAATGTTGAGGACTTAGATGAACTCGGAGACCTTATAACCTTTGAGAGAGAAGAGCTTAAGAGTGATATTATAAAGGCATTTTTCGAGAAGAAGGAAGCATTTTCCAGAAAGGGACTTGCCAGGGTAATTGATAAAAGTATGATTTCCGGGAAAATAAATATGGATACTCCGATTTGCGAGATAACCTGTTTTAATACGGATAACGGCATGCCGGAAAATTTCCTGTTAAACGGATTGAGCTCGGAGGAAATCAAAAAGGGACTTCTTGCAACATCAGCGATGCCGATTGTATTTCAGCCTGAGGAATTTATGGGCAAAAAATATTATGACGGTGGTTTTCCTATACTTGGAAATAATGTTCCCCTTTCGCCTTTATATGAGCTCGGACTTCGTAAATTCCTTGTGATACATTTGTCTGCTCCTCAGAAAACAAGCGAGAACCTTCAACTTGCCCGTCTTAACAGAAAATTCCTGAATGAGACATTTTATAATGGAGCGACCTATGTGCATATTTATCCGCATGAGGATCTGGGTGATTTATTTGACGGAACGCTTAATTACAATGATTCGTACATAGAAGCTACAATTAATAAGGGTTACGAGGAGATGAAGGAAGATTTATTTAATATATATTTGGGACAGGATAATAATGATCCGTTTTCCGAGACTCACGTGCTAAATGGCAAGATTTTTAAGAGCTATGATGACATGCTTGCAAGTATGGTAGTGTAGGACTGTAGCATATTATTTAAGCTAAAAAACAGGTGAATAATTACCTGGGTTTATGGCTTTGTATGGCTATAGTAATTAATAATTTAATACTTTGACCTATATGTATAATTATGTTACAATTAATGAAATATGTTTAAGCAAGGTTGGGATGGTTATGAAGATAAATGTATTTATTTTATTAGGATCACTCGCCGCCATATTTGCGATAATACTATTGCCACTGGATATGATAGCGCCCATAGCAGGCATTTGGCTTGCTTGGATTATTACCATGATAGTCTTAAAGAAAAAGACTATTCCCGAAGAAGCTGAGAAGAGCATTTTTGATAAAATGCGGGAAAATGACCGGGGTAAAATATTTCAGGGGTATATAGAAAGCTTTGAAGAGCAGGAAAAATGGCTTCAGAGACGTACAAAGGTGCTTGAGGAATTTTCGGATTCCTACGCGAGTTTAGGATATGATATGGATTTTGCGATGAAATCCAATTTTGAAAAGGCCAATAATTACATGAGGGCATGTGATTATGAGGATCGCGACAATATGGAGAATTATCGTAAAAAAATTGATAGTCTTTATATGAAGAATGATGAGATTTTGGATAAAATCAATGCTTTGATTGAGCAGCTTGCCGAAATCGAAAATACCGCGGAAGAGGTTGATACAACCCATATTGATGACTTGATCGAGTCACTAAAGCAGATGGCAGCAAACTAATCCGTAATTAATAGAAATCAGCAGGTTGAAAGGATGGCAACGAATCGGCCGGTAATCAAAACAAATCGATTCGTTGAAAGGATGACAACGAATCGGTCGGTAATCAAAACAAATCGATTTGCATTCAAAAAGACTCACTTGATTAAAACAGATGTCAGCACAGCAGGGGGATAAAATAAGTCCTGCCGGCTGTATTTACATATATGATGGGAAACCTAAGTTTATAAAGGAGGCATATTTTCATGGAAGAGAAGAAAAAAAATTCTATAGCGGGGGTCATATTTATAGTATTTATAGTCCTCGTTATGCTTATTGTAATTATAAGTAAGGTTGTTAAGGGATTAGGCGGAGATGCCGGAGGAGGATCAAATAAAGCGAAGAGCGTTGATGAATTGGTCAAAAGAGTATCATACAGAGAGAATACTCCTGTAAAGGGTTCCGTGGATTTATCAGCAAGCTCGCTCTATGATGAGCTTCCGAATATTAAGAAATATCCGCTTACTTTAGAGGATACTTCGGGGGATATTGACATTGAGGTATTCTCATCACCCGAAAAAGCCGGAAAAGATGCAGACTCATGGCTTATAGATATGGCAAAGGCTTATAATGCCGAGAAACACACGGTTGATGGCAAGACTGTTTCGGTTTCCATAAGAAGCATAAGTTCCGGTATTGCAGCCGATTACATTATATCAGGAAAGTATGTTCCTACAGGTTATACACCTTCCAGTGAACTTTGGGGTTCATACATCGATGCCCAGGGTGGTAAGGTAAGCGTAGTTGAGAAGAAATTAGTTGGAAATGTAGCCGGCTTCCTTGTAAATAAGGACTCTGGTTACACAGATTATAAAGAGGTTGTAGCAGCTGTTCAGGATGGTAAGTTAAATGTTGGATATACCAATCCACAGGCCAGTACAACAGGTATGAATCTTCTTATGACAATCTTGAGCGATGGTGGAGATGGCAATATTTCGAGTGCAGAGGCGGTCAATGCATTTTCCTCTTTCCAGAAGAATATTCCTTATGTAGCAACCAATACCATGCAGATGCGTGACAGCTCAGCAAGCGGTTCATTGGACGGTATGACTATGGAGTATCAGTCATACATACAGGATACTGAGCTTCAGAACAGTTATGATTTCATACCTTTCGGTACCAGACATGATAATCCTATGTATTATTGTAGTGATTCGGGTGCAGGTTCTGATGCGAAGAAAGCATTGGAGAATTTCTCTAAATATCTTAAGGACAGTGATGCCCAGGAGGCCGCAACTAATAAGGGATTCAACAACAATGCTGATTACGGTTCAAATAAGGTTATCACAGGAAAAGACGTTAAGACAGCTTTAGATGTTTATAAGAAAGAAAAGGACTCAGGACATGACATCATCGCTGTATTCGTGGCCGATGTAAGTGGAAGTATGGCGGGCATTCCATTGGCTCAGCTAAAAGAATCGGTTTCTAACGGCGCAAAATACATTAATGAAAATAACTATGTTGGTTTGGTTAGTTACTCATCGGATGTTACGATTGAAGTTCCGATTGCGCAGATGGATTTAAATCAGAGAGCTTATTTCCAGGGCGCTCTGGATAATCTTCAGGCAAGCGGTAATACAGCAAGTTACGATGCGCTCGTTGTTGCGTTGAAGATGATAGAGGATAAGAAGAAGGATGTTCCTAATGCAAAGGTTATGATTTTCCTTCTCAGCGATGGAATGGCTAATAGCGGGTATACTTTGGAGAAGGTAACTCCAACCATTCAAAAGCTTAAATATCCTGTATATACAATCAGTTATGGTAGTGAAGCTGATCAGGACGAGATGAAGGCTGTTTCCGAGGTTAATGAAGCTGCAAGTATTGTGGCTGACAGTGATGATATCGTTTATCAGTTAAAGAGCTTGTTTAACAGTAATCTTTAATAACAGAAAAGATATCATATATCGGTTAAAGAGCTTGTTTAACAGTAATCTTTAATAACAGGAAAGATATCATATACCGGTTAAAGAGTATGTTTAACAGTAACCTTTAATTTAAGGAGGGTTTAGATGAGTATATTAAGCAGATTTGCATCTATTATGAAAAGTAATATAAATGCACTTATGGATGCCGCAGAGGATCCGGGTAAGATGGCAGACCAGACTCTTCGTGAACTCAGACAGGATTTGGCTGAGGTTAAGAAGGAGACTGCAAGTGTTATGGCTAATGAAAAAAGGGCCAAGAGACTTGTGGATGAATGTAACGAAGACATTCAGAAATACGCTCTTGCATCCGAAAAGGCCCTTGTTGCGGGCAATGTAGAGGATGCCAAGGCATTGATCAAGAAGAAACAGCAGTACCAGGGCAAGCTACAGTCATTGGAAGAAAATTATGCAATGGCTAAGAGTAATGCCGATAAAATGCAGGAAATGCACGATAAGCTGGTAGATGATATAGATGCTCTTGAAATCAGAAAAGAGGCTATCAAGGCTAAGTTTGCGACAGCTAAGGCTCAGGAGCATATGAATAAGGTTATTGCGGGCGGCAAAAATTCCGAATCGAGTGTATCTGCATTTGAGAGATTTGAAGCTAAGGCCGATAATCTTATGGATAAAGCAAATGCAGAGGGTGAGCTTAATGCACGTGCAAACAGAGGTTCCGACTTGCTTGATAAATATATGGGTGGCGGATCCGAGCAGGAGGTTGATGCAGAGCTTGCAGAGCTTGCTGCAAAGCTTGGGCTTAATAATCCGGCCGAAGGAGTGTAAAAAAAATTAGGAGGTTTACATGAAGAGCAAGATAGATTTGTCAGGCATTTGGGATTTTATGTTGGATGCCGAAAAGGAAGGCATTGAAAAAGGTTTTTTCGAAAAGAAGTATAATGATACGATTTCGCTTCCGGGAACTACTTCCCAGCAGCAAAAAGGGGAGATAAATACCGAGAGGGAAATCGGTACATTGACGGATATATATAAGTTTGAAGGATATGCCTGGTTCAGAAAGAAGGTAAGCCTTGATGGAATTAATAAGGATTCAAGAGTTTTTCTTTATTTGGAAAGAACCAGAATTACTACACTTTGGGTTAACTGTAAGAAGGTTGGAAGCGAGAATTCCCTTACAGCTCCGCAATGCTACGACATAACCGATTTTATTAATTTTGATAAAAATGAAATCGAGATTTGCATAATGGTTTCAAATGTGGATTATCCGACGAGAGGTGGTCATCTTACATCGCCTGATACTCAGACTAACTGGAATGGTATAGTCGGAGAAATTTCGCTTCGTGTAATGCAACCGGTTTATATTGAGAGTGTTAAGACATATCCGGATATTGAGGAGAAGCAGGTTAAGGTAAAGGCTAAGATTAAGAATACAACTTCCGAGTTAGCTTATTTAAGAGCCGATGTTACCGCTATCCTTATGGATGTTAACGGTTATATAGGCAATACATTGGGAAAGCGTCACAAGAATTTTGAGCTTCCTGCAGGTGAGACTACAGAGATTTGCCTGGATTACAATCTTGGAAGCAATCCGGAGTTTTGGAGTGAGCATAATCCTAAGATATATGAATTAAAATTAAGCCTTGAAAATGGCGAATATATGGTTACACATTTTGGTTTAAGGAAGTTCTCCACCACCAGCAAGAGATTTCTTATCAACGGAAATCCGACCTTCCTTCGCGGAAAGCATGATGGACTCGTATTTCCGCTTACGGGAGCATTTCCGACTGATTTAAGTTCCTGGCTTCATGTGATGGGAATTTCAAAATCTTATGGAATTAATCATTACAGATATCATACATGTTGTCCGCCGGAAGCTGCATTTTTGGCAGCGGACCTGCTCGGAATCTATATGGAGCCACAGCTTCCGTTCTGGGGAACACTCAATGGTCCGGAGGATGAGTATCATAATCACGTGGAACATGAATACCTGGTAGAGCAGGGATATAAGATGTTGGATGCATTTGGAAATCATGCTTCATTTTGTATGATGTCTCTCGGAAATGAGCTTTGGGGCAATAAGGATGTTATGAATGATTTGCTTCATGATTACAAGACTTATGATAACCGTCATCTTTATACGCAGGGGTCCAATAACTTCCAGCATGCACCGCTCATTGTCAAGGAAGATGATTTTTATGTAGGTGTTCGTCTGGCACCGTTTGACAGGCATTTCCGCGGATCCTACGGTATGTGCGATACGCCGCTCGGTCACATTCAGACAGACGAGCCGGGTACAATGTTTAATTACGATGAGATTATTCATCCAAGCAATGCAAATGTAAATGTAGAGGGAATTGATCCGGATGCCGAGATTGAAATCCAATACGGAACGGGCGTTAAGAAGGTAAAGGCGTCGGAAATTGATGATGAGCTTCTGATTCCCAAGATTCCGGTGGTTTCACATGAGATAGGACAGTATACGGTTTATCCTAATTTCAGGGAAATAGATAAATATACAGGTTCCATAAAGGCAAAGAACTTCGAGATTTTCAAAGAGCGTCTCGATGAAAAGGGAATGCTTGATGAGGCCGATGATTTCTTTATGGCGAGCGGTAAGTTTGCGGTTGAATGTTACAAGGAAGAGCTTGAATCGGCGGCGAGGTCCGATACATTGGCAGGCTATCAAATTCTTGACATTCAGGATTTCCAGGGACAGGGAACCGCTCTGGTAGGAATCCTCGATGCATTTATGGATTCAAAGGGACTTGTAAGTGCGAAGGATTGGAGAGGTTATTGCTCCGATACGATTTTGATGGCACTTTTTGATTCCTATGTACTTAAGGGCGGAAGCGAGTTTCATGCTGAGACGATGCTTCGTTATTATAAGCCTTATAAGCTTTCAAATGCCTATGTACACTGGAGTCTTAAGATTGAAGATATAGATAAGGTTAGAGCAGAGGGTAATCTTCATCCGGAGGGTCAGTTTATATTATCGGATGGTTACAGAACCCCTGATAAACTTACTGAAATTGCTTCCGGCGATATAAAGATTCCTGACGGAAGTATGGATTTGGTGAAGCTTGCACCTATCAATGTAAAGCTCCCTAATCCAAAGAGACCTTATGCACTTCGCCTGACTCTTTCCATTAACAATATGGAAATTTCAAATTCCTACGAATTATGGCTTTATCCTGATGAGGCTGAAGATGATAACCTAAGTCCTATAAGGGATTTAACCTTGGATACAATTAGGGATATAGAGCAGGTTGAGAGTGAAGAGTTTCGTGATTTACCTTTCGGAGCGTTAAAGGATGCACCTCCTGCGGAGAATGAAAATGCAACCGACGAGAGCGAGTCTTCGGATGCCGAAAACTCTGATGGGGAGGCTTCGGATAGTTCGGATGCTAAGGCTTCAAGCTCAGATGGCGATGCTTCCGATAGCACAGAGGTTAAGGCTTCCGAGGCTGCAGACACTGAAATAGAGGCTGCTCCTGTAGTTGAATATAAGAAAACTTCAGTAAAGATTACGGCTCCTGACCTACGTCACAGCATTATAATCACGAATGATTTGGATACGGCAGATACAGAGCTTCGTCACGGAAACAATGTTCTTTTGCTTCCGTATGAGGTTACAAATGCAATAAGAGGCTTTTATTGTACGGACTTCTGGTGTTATTCAATGTTCAGGGATATCTGTAATTGGATGAAGAAGCCTATTGCAATAGGAACGATGGGACTGTTGATTCAAAATACACATCCGGTATTTAAGAATTTCCCGACTCTTAAATATCAGACACCGCAGTGGTACAAGTTGGTTAGTCACTCAGACCTTGCGGTACTTGACGATGTGACGGATGATAACTTTAGACCGATTGTTCAGATGATTGATAATTTTGACAGAAATCATAAGCTTGGACTTTTGTTTGAAGGTCACACACACAGTGGAAAACTTATGGTTTGTACAGCAAGACTTTCTGAAATCGTGGATGAAAAAGAGGTTACACAATTTGTAAAATCTCTTATGGGATATGTATTGTCGGAAGCATTCGATCCTGCTTACAAGCTTGATTTTGATAAGCTTAGAACGATATTCAGATAAAAATACGAATCGTGGTAAAATCCGGTAAATCCGATGAATCCGATGAATCGTGGTAAAATCCGGTAAATCCGATGAATCCGATAAATCGGGGTAAAATCCGGTAAATCCGGGTTTGGAAGGCGAATACATTTTATAAAAAACGAATTTTAAACGGTAACGTTTTATATAACAAAACATTTTATTTTACAAGGAGGTTCACATGAAAAAAGTAGCATTTTTAACCAGTGGCGGAGATTGTCAGGCACTCAATGCTGCCATGAGAGGCGTTGCAAAAACATTGTATCACCATTATGGCAAGGATGTTGAGATTTATGGAATTATCGACGGCTACAAGGGACTCATGTACGGTGAGTGGAAGAAAATGAAATCAAAGGATTTTTCGGGTATCCTTACGGTGGGCGGAACCATTTTAGGTACCAGCAGACAGCCGTTTAAGAATATGAGAGATCCTGATCCCGATGGCAATGATAAGGTAAAGCTTATGAAGGATAATTATAAAAAGCTTGGTCTTGATTGTCTCGTGGTTCTCGGCGGTAACGGATCACAGAAAACAGCTAATTTACTTAGCGAGGAAGGCCTCAATGTTATTCATCTTCCAAAGACTATCGATAATGATATCTGGGGAACCGATATGACATTCGGTTTCCATAGTGCTGTTGAGATTGCAACAAGTGCTATCGATTGCATCCATACTACCGCTGCATCACATGGTAGAGTATTCATAGTAGAGGTTATGGGACATAAGGTTGGTTGGCTCACACTTTATGCAGGTATTGCAGGCGGTGCAGACATTATCCTTATTCCGGAGCTCCCTTATGATATGAAGAAGGTTATTAAGGCTTTGAAGGATAGAAATAAGGAAGGCAAGGACTTCTCGATTCTTGCTGTTGCGGAAGGTGCTATATCCAAAGAGGATGCCAAGCTTTCCAAGAAGGAGAGAAAGGCTAAACAGGCTGCAAATCCTTATCCGTCAGTATCCTATGAGATTGGTGCCATTATTGAAAAGGAAATGGGACAGGAGGTTAGAATTACCGTTCCGGGTCATACACAGCGTGGCGGAAGCCCATGTCCTTACGATAGAGTCCTTTCCAGCAGACTTGGTGCTGCAGCAGGACAATTAATTATAGACAAAGAATACGGATATATGGTATCTTTAACGAATGGCGAAATTGTAAATGTACCGCTCAGTGAAGTGGCCGGAAAGCTTAAGGGCGTTGACATTGATTCGTCTATTATTACAGAAGTTCAGAATATGGGTATTTCTCTTGGAATCTAAATTGCTTTCAAAGAGAAAGCAGGTAACACATATCTGATATCGGTAGTGCGGTAAAATATCGTAATATTCATATCAATATTTGAACTTCAAAGATACAAAGAGGTAAAGATGTCTTACGTAGCATTATATAGA
>JAILOA010000256.1 GCA_024691065.1 Lachnospiraceae bacterium
ACAATCGAAAAATATAACATCGAAAGCGCAGAAAACGCAAAGGTAACTATCGATGATTCCGGTGACATAAAAGAAAATCAGACCCTGTATTACCCTGACAAATTAAAGACCGCCGACAAGTATGAATACTTCTTAAGCGGAAACTATAGCCAGGTACTCATAGATACAGACAAAGATGATGACAGTACACTCGTAATGGTAAAGGATTCGTATTCGAATGCACTTGTACCGTTCTTCTGCAATGACTATGACAAAATATATATGATTGACCTAAGATACACCAATTCAAGTATCTTCGATAATCTCGAGAAAATCGGCTCGTTCACGGATTTCATCTTCGTATATAACGAAGAGAAATATATGCAGGACGGCCACCAATATTACTTAGAATAAAAAAAACTCGTGTAAAATTCCTTAAATTTTACACGAGGTTTTTGATTGTAATTATTTTAGTTGGCAAAATCTACTTCTTCTTCAGGAACTTCAAACTTATAAACTGTTTACGTCCCACCGCGCTCTTAAACGCCTTCTTATACTTGGCATAATAACGCTTCGGCACGAACACCTTACCCTTCTTATAATTCATCTTATCAAGGATACAGTTGAATGACATATTCGGTACATTTCCCTTAAATTCAACTCTTACCAGCTTGTGGTCATGTGCAAATGCACAAGGATCAATGGTTCTCACCTTCTTGCCGATGATAAGTCTGGACATTCTGTTAACCGCACAAGCATATTCATTGATTCTTGTAACCGAACCCGGAATCTTAACTGTTCCTCTGGCACCGGCCATGGCAAGAAGTGTTGTTCCATCCTTTGTAAGAAGCATATGTGCGTAATTACCCTTCTTAAATGTCTTGATATAAGGGTTTTCGGCAGATACGGTAAACTTCTTTAGTTTTACCATTCCGGCAAATGAAGTATTTCCGATATCTTTAACATTCTTACCTATATTAATCTGTGTAACTTTTTTATTTCTGATAAATGCATATGGTGCAATTCCTGTTACAGGAAGATTCTGACCTGCATAGGTAATTGTATCGGCTACATTTACTACATTGCTTGCACTGTACGAGTAGTTGAGAGAGGAAAGTCTGGCTGTACCGTCATCCATGACCTCGTATGAAAGACCGTCTACATTAACGAGAGTACCGTAATACTTTGTATCTGTAGCACGTGTTGCAACAATTCTGATGGTGTAATCGTAATATTTACCATCCTTCTTAATAATTACATGAACATAGGACTTACCTTTTCTCATAGCTCTGACAACACCGTTTTTATCAATTGCCACTATGCTGTGAGCACAGCAGTGATAGAATACTTCATCAGCGCCGGCTATATTTGTAATGTAATCAGAGAGATTAACCTGATCACCGTTTAATGTAATGGTCTTACCGTCCATTGTGAAGGTAGGAACTGTTCCGTCATCTGTCGGAGTTGGTGTTGCAACTGTTGAAGGAGTTGAAACATGTCCCACTACTCCCGTGGTTGGACGAGGAGTTGATGAAGTTTTAGGTGAAATTGAAGGTGACAGGGTAGTTACAGGTGTCTTTGTTTGTGCAGGTGTCGTTGTAGTATTTGCAGGTGTCGTTGTACTGTTTGCAGGTGAACTTGAAGGTGCAACTGTAGTATCTGAAGGTGCATCTGTAGTATCTGAAGCAGTATCTGTAGGTTCAACTGTTGCAGCAGGCTCATCTGTATCAGCAGGAGTATCTGTAACAACAGGTGTAGCAGTCTCTTCAGCCTCCATACGCTTAATTCTTACTACATAATTTATTGTTTCATTTCCTGCCTTGGATTTAACAGGAACTGTGATAGTTTCAGTTTCACCGGCAACTAAATCGACTGCGCTGATGGTACCGTCATCATTAACCTTAACGGTTGCATCACCATCTGTAGTCATATTTTCAAAGTCAGGAACATATAAGTCCTTATCGTATTCAAGTGAAACTAAAACATCTGTTATAGGATTATCTACCGTAATATCATAATAAACTGTATTGGTATCTGGATCGGTTGATTTTGTTTCCTCGATTCCTTCTTCCTTATCTGCTACGGTATCATCACCGTTTTCGGAATCAATATTAAAGTCATCAAGATTTGTTTCCGGCATACGCTTTACTGTGTAAATGTATGTGTTTTCAACAGTATTATCCGATGATGTAATGGTTATCTGAACTACGGAATCCTCGGTAGTTGAGAGGTTTTCAAGACTTACATATCCCTCATGCTTTTTGAGATTATTCTTGATTATTACACCGTCTGCAAGATCTACCGTTACATTTTCCGTATCAATAACAGCAACCTTATCAACAAGCTCAGGGTAAATATCAACCTTTGTTTCGCTGTTAGGAACGATGATTGTTACAGGAATTACATTGTTTGAAACTCCTTCGGTTTTATCATCATCCTCAGCAGGTGTCTTATCTCCGGTTTCTACATAAGGCTTATCATCTTCCTCGTCGGAGTCAGGGTTTTCAGCCTTCGTATCTGCATCGGCGATGCTGCTTTGAACCGGTTTACGTGTGATTCTTACCACGTATGTAATGTCATCACCGCCTGCAAGTGAATTAACAGGAACCGTAATTATTTCAGTTTCTTCGGCAACAAGATTCTTAGCGCTAACCACTGTTCCCTCAAATGAAACATCAGCGCTGCCATTGGTTGTCATCTTGGTTAAATCAGGACTGTAGAAATCCTCATCATATAATAAATCAACATCTATATCTGTTACTTCATTATCAACCTCTACATCAAAGTAGATTGTATTGGTTGTTGCATCAGGAGTTTTCTCTTTTTCGATTCCATCATATTTTTCTTCTTCAGGTACATTTTTATCACCATTATAGGCATCGATGTCCATCGATTCATCATTTACAGGACTCTTAGGAGCTCTCTTGATGGTATATTCATAAGTTGTTTTCTCGGTTTTATCGTAGGAGAGTACCGGAATGCTTACAACACTGTCTTCATCTACTGAAAGACCGGTAACAGTAACATATCCGTCATGCTCTTCAAGGTTGTTTTCAAGGCTTGCGCCATCCGGCAATGTACTTGTAACATCATCCTTCAGTATTGTAGCTGCAGTATTAACAAGTTCAGGAGTGATCTTTACATTTTCCTCTTCATAAGGAACAAGTACCGTAACCTTAACTGTTGTGCAATGTGAGGTAGCATCCTGAGCTTCATCCTCTACAGGATCCTCTGCAGTAACAGTAGGCGGGAATGAGGTGTCCGGATCATCCGGGTTCTCTGCGATATGATTTACATCCGTCATATCATCCGGATAATGATGAACTCTGTAATTATATACCGAGGTTATATTTGTATCTGTTTCAAGAACAGTGTATATTATCTGATTATAATAATTTTCGTCCTCCGGAACTTCCACGTTAACTATTCCACTAGGAAGTGATTCTCTGGATAAATCTACGGTTCTTTCCATTTCTCCTTTTTTTTGAGAATTAACATTTACATATTCATAAACCGTTTCAATAGATGTACTAACCGGAATATTAGGGGTTAAATCAACAGTATATATATCGCTTGATGTATAAATATCATAATAATATTGAACGACTGACTTATCAGAAAGTCTTTCATTTGTAGATTCTGTAGGACCATCCACACCGTAGGTATTATCATTTGTAACCGGTTTAGGATTTGTTGCAGTTACCGTAAACTGCCCACGTTCACGGATTATCGTGTAAATATAATGATATGTTTCACCATCTGCAGTTACCTGTATTTCTACAACGGAATCCATAGGGGAACTTACAAGTCCGTCTACAATGTATGAGTCGGTATCTGCTCTGAATGTTGCCGGTCCGTCGAGAACTATTGTAGTTACAGTCGGATCATTACTGAAGCGGGATATGCTTTCACCGTTTATTGTAATGTCTGCGCCTAAATTGAGTGAAGTTGTATCATGATCAACTGTTATTATTTTACGCTCCACATATTCATCTGCATATTCGGCAGGCTCATTAGGTGTTGAAATTGAAGCATTATTATCCGAAATAACAGGGTCAGGTGCATTTGGATTATCCGGATCTGTCGGGTCTATTGAAACAACAGGGATGGAAGTTTCATCCTCGCGCTTTATATTTACATAATAATCTGTCTTTTCCCCGTCAGGATCCGTATAGGTTATAAGGAATATATTGTCGCCCGGATTGATTGGAACAGCGTCGTAATCCTCCGGATCAACCGGAACATAGCTTCCATTGTCGAGTCTCTGTATTTCCACGGTGTCGCCTTCGACATCAAGACTAGGAACTGCGTCAATGGTAACAGCGTCTGTATCGTCCTTTGTGGTTATATTAACTACATAAGGATCATCTTCGGAACGTCCATCATCAGGATTATAGTCAGGAGAAATGTCTTCAACATTTCCTGTTGCATTGTTAGTAATCTTGATATTAAGACTTGGATCAAATACATTGATAATCTTTATATCCTTGGTTACAGGAGCGAGATCCTCAGCGTCCTCTGCATCTGAAAGACCACCATTGTAATAGCTGTATTCTACGTAGTAACCGGATGCACCGTCGCTCGTGGAAGAATCACCGTATTGTCTGGTTGTTCTGTTTGACCAGTCATTCCAACGACCATCGGCTATGCCTTTAAATGCGTATGTTACGAACATTTCTCTGTCGTAGGAATCATTAGGTTCTCTGTCGTTCCAACGACTGTAGGTAACATTGGAATCACCAAAATTCAACTGATAGAAGGTTTTACCGGTTGCGGTATATTTATCTTCTTTGGTTGGAGTAAAGTATTTGTTGTAATCCTTGGTCTTATCATTTGCCAATATTTCATCTACCGCTTCTTTATTGGTTTTACCTGAGTTATTATTAGCGGTACTGTCAGGATAAACATCCTCAATACCCCAGTAGCCATCGCATTCTATATGTCCTCTGGTATAATTTCCGTTATGACCGTAATAGAAAGGTTGTCCGGCTTCGGGACCGTTAACCCAGTACCATGTTTTAAGGCCGAGTGAACTGTCAGCTATATTATTGAAATAATATGAAGGACTTCTGTGTCCGCCGGCAACAGGAACGTCCGCAATGTTCTTCGGTAGGTTAAATGTATCGGCATCCGCTTCCGGACGGCTGAAATTGGATATATCGGCAGGAATTTCAGCATTGCCTGTGTACTTATCACTTGTCAGATATTCGATTAAATTCTGATTGTAAACTGCACGGGTTGCACCAATCCAACCTTCGATTGTACCGAGGGAATGCACGATGAATTGCTGTTCTTCCTCACTGGTAATAGTAGCAAGATAACCCTTTAAACCGTGGAAACTTCGCTGCTTAGCGAGTGCGTAAGCATTTTGCCAGGTATTACCGGTTTCCGGATTATTATCACTGGTATCATAAGGCACGAATTCATAAAAATGCAACTGACCATCAGGGTTTACCATAACTCCCTTGTCCTCAGTGTCTATGTCACTTACAGCGGCACTGATGGTCTGCGACGTATCCTTATCTGCCTGGGTAAATGTAATATTCTTAAGAAATTCACATACATCTTCTTCGGATATTTCATCACCGGTAATGGTAATTGAGGTATATTTTTTATCCACCGTAAAGTCACTGTCTGCAACGTATGAACTACTGCCGTTGTCCTTGGTTATAATACCTTGATACTTAATGGAATTGCCGGTTTCAAGCGCTGCCTTTCCAAGGCTAAAGTAGCCACTGTCAACCAGGAGCGAGATGATAGTTAAGCCCTTTGACCCCTCATCTCCATTAAGCGTTACCGTAGGATTCTCGAATTTAAAGGTCAAATTGGTTCTGTCAACAACTGTAACTTCTCCCAATTCGATACTTCCTTTTGTGTTCTTTGTGAAAGCGTTTGCTGTTTTTGTTGTGAAATTAAAAACAGGGGCTGCACTGAATACCATTGAAAGAGCAAGTGCAAAAGAAAGTCCTTTTTTTAATAATCGGCGAATCTCTTGTTTTTTCCTCATATAATCTCCACCTTTCCTATTAAACTGATATCCGGCAATACCGGATAAACTTCATTAAATAAATATTCGGCAATACCGGATAAACTTCATTAAATAAATATCCGGCAATACCGGATAAATTTAATTAAATTAATATCCGGAATCACCGGATAAATTTTAGTTTTAGCTGAAACATACCTTTATATAATGAGTCAACAGTTAAAATATGCCTTAATTATACCATAGGACTATATTTGATAAAAGAAATTTTTTAAATTAACTCTGCTTTTAAAGAAAAAAAGACTTTTATACCCCGGATTTTACAATTAAAAATCCTCAGTATAAAAGTCTTTGTTTTTGTTTTTTTGATTTATCTCTTATTTTACATTAATGCCTTTAAATTCGACCGGATTTAACTTAACGTTATTATTTTCAGCTTTAGGAGCTTCCGAAATATTCTTTATTGCCTTGTTTATATTACTGATTTTTTGCTTTGCGCAGGCAAGAACATATGCATCACCTGTAAGTCCGGAATCTATCTGATTAGTAACATCCAGATCTTTTTTAGGATCAAATGAATTATTTCCCTTTATGTTGGTTGAATAATCTTTACCGGTGAGTGATTTATAGCGTGTGTTAAGAAGTTTATCAATACGCTCTACAGCCATAAGCTTATATCTGGTACCATCATCCTTGATTCCTTTTCTGGCCTTATGAAGTCTGTAAATATTAATCTTATTCATTATATCCGTAATGGAATCAAGATAATTTTTACGTGCCGTACCTTTATCGGAATAATCTTTATCCATAAGCTTTTTGGCATCCGAAACTGCCTTCTTTATTGAATTATATTCACTTGAGTTCATTTTTACATGCGAATCGGCTTCGGAAAGCATATTACTGCAAATCTCCAATACATCTGATTCTTTTTTTCTGAATTGTGAACTGAATGATTTGTTTTCACCAAGTGGATTAATAAGTATAGGCTTTTCATCCGTGCCCAATTTGCAAACATCTTTTTTAAGATTTTTATTAAAACTGTATAGTTTTTGCCACATTTTATTAAGTTCATCTCTATTCAGATTAAGTGACAATGAAGTTTGTCTATCACATTCGGTTATTATATTATTTTTTTCTTCTTCTGTATTGGCATTTGAAAATCTTTCGGCAAAATCAAAATATTTATTAAGATCGTCTCTATAATCCGAAGAGAAGCCAAGAACATAATTGATATCGCTTACATCCTGCTCTGTCAGGCGGTCTCTGTCAACATTATTCATATTAATTGCATTGTAGTCAGTACCATCAAAAAGATATTCAGGAGATTTACCTTCTGCATTGCCTTTTGCAACCCTTAACAAGTCATTTTCGTGAAGATTACAGAAGCCAAGCTCTTTAAGCTTATTAATGCAACCTATAGGATCTTCATCATAAACCTTTTTCTTTTCTTCGTCGCTCATCAGTTTAATTGTATCTTCGATGTAACTCAATTCGTTAGATACGTGAAGTAATGAATTGTTAGTAAAATTCTGCTTGATTTTTGTTCTTACGTTAGGATTATCCAAAAAACTGACTAAAACATCGATAGATGATTTACCATTACCGCCGATATTCTTTTC
>JAILOA010000295.1 GCA_024691065.1 Lachnospiraceae bacterium
AAATAATTATCCAGAAAATATTTAGTTCGGGAGACAAAATTCTTTTCATCAAGATCTGCATTTTTAATAGCATAATTCCTAAAATGATCCAAATCAATTTTTTGATGTGCATCTGTTGTCATTCGTAATTTTTTTATATCCTTATATTTCTCTTTACAGGATAAATTAACTTTTTCAAGCTCATCAAATTTATCTAATTGATCATTCAAAAATTTACGCACTTCCAATGCATTTTTATATCTTCTCTCTGTCCTTCCGGCCTTATGTGGCTTTGTTTCTTTTCTCCACTCCTCACCTTTTTTCTTACTTTCTTTATAATAAATATATTCATTTGTTGCTATAAGGGCATTTCGGATTTTTTCTTTTAATTCGGTTACTTCCTTGGTATATTTCTCATCCTTCTTAATATCATGTCTGTTTATAGGACCATTGAAGTTAAGTATATCATTTCTTAGCTTCTCCATTTCATCAAGCATCTTACTATATCCCGGTGAACCACCGCCGAGAATCCTTGTATCACTCTTAAGCTTATCAACTATAGTCGTATAACCACCGATTCCACCCATAATAACATCTCTGGAAATCTTTACATATTCATCATCGATATCCATATTATAAGTTTCAACCATTTCCTTGGCTTTACAATTATCCGCAACTCTGTCAAAGGTACTCATTTTTTCCTTTGTACCACCTGCATTAGCCAATTGATATCTCATATCAATCATATCTAATTCTTCATCATCAACTACTTTGATTTTTTTGTCTATGAGATACCCCTTTGCATACCCCTTTTTATACTCTGCTGCATCAGTCAAAACTTTTTTCTTTAAACTCTGCAGACGTTTTTCGGCATTTCCGATTTCTTTTGATGTCAAATCAAATCCATACAGCATCTGCTTAAATTCAGCAGGCGAAATGGTCATTAACCTGTCATACATAGACCTTGTCATAACCTTCATATTTTCAGGCTTTATTTCCGACATACCGACTTCATTATAATCAGTTGAGCCAAAACAGGTATCGTTGTCTATTCCCTGGACACTCTCAAGTTCTACGGTCCCATCATCATTTTTCTTAAAATTATAAAGCATATTTCCGCTATGTCTGTCGACATTACCGCAAATGTAATCGATAACCTGAAGGTCGGCAATTGATTTTTTAAGACTTAATTTATCAGCTACGAGCTCATTTGCCTTAAAAAACGAGGAATCGGCATTAAGCCTGGATCTGTCCTCTCCCACAGCCTTTTTCATAAATGTTCCCTTGAAATTAGTTCCGTCAATATTCAATAAAACATTTTCCGATTTTGCCAATATATCCGGACATCCCAAAAAATCTGCAACTTTACTCATAGCTGCATTTCTTCTGTTCATCCTGCTGTCCTTTGAAATACCCGTTCCCTCATTAACGTTCCACTTATTAATCATCGGAAAAGCAGCACTTGCAACATCTATGAATATATTAAATTTTTTAGGTGTATTCAGTAATTTCTTTAAGTTTTTTGAAGAGCGCTCGTCCAGGAATTTAATGCCCTTATCATAACCCATAGCCATCAGCTGGTGAGGATTTTTCAGTAACATATTTATTGCATATTTGTCTTTTTTCTCCCTGTCCTCCGAAATCATCGAATTGTAAATACTAAGTATCATGGAATCCTTAATAAAATCGGCATCCTTACCATATTTTTTTCTGGCCTTATTAGCTGCCCTCACAACTTCGCTTTCAGGTTTAAATATACTGTCCTTTGTGAAAAAACCCTCTGTCTCCTTATTATCTTCCCCTACAATTGTCACAGGAATACGTTCATTTAAAACACCACTGCTTACAGTCCTTTTTCCTTCGGATTTCTTAACCTTATATGAGGCATTTACACGTGAAGATTCATAAATATCATTAAGTGATATCGGATTTTGGGCCAAAATATTCTTATCAAAAGCGTGAAGATCCTTGCTTAACTGATTAGCAAGCATATCATTTTTTTTGATAATTTCTTCATGAATCTTATCCTGATAGGCATTATATCCCGTGGAAAGCTCAAGATCTTCATGCAGTACACTGCTTAAATTATCAATTGCAGTAATTGTATCCCGGTAAAGTTTCTGCAGCTTTTTCATATTCCCCACTGAAATCTCCTCATCAGGCTTGAACTTTCCCAGTTCCTTATCCAAACTCTTAAGTGATTCCACAACAGTGGACATATTTTTTTCAAACTCTTCATCAATTTCATATCTTGGAAATGCCAGAATAAAATTCTTTATAGTCTTAAGTCTCTTATCCAGTCTGTTATTTCCTTTTTTTCTTTTTACAACATCATACTGATCCGAATCCTTCATAAATAATATCTCCTTCTATGTTAATTATAGGTTTAAAATCCAACCAAAAGTAAAATTACCATAAAAATACTGATACAAAATCAGGTTTATCTGCGATATTTTTTAAGCTTTGGTTGCATTTCTCTTGATCTCATATTCCATCCCGAAAATAACATATAGAGACATTATAACTATATTTTTCGATTTCGTAAATATCTTTTATTAAGTTAAATTATATTTATTTTCAAATGCTTTAAAATCCTGTCTGAAATCTTCATCATTACTTCTGAAAATGCGCTGATTTTCATGAATATTCATGGTATGATCCAGGGTATCTAATACACAACCGGAAATGTTAGAGCAATGATCTGCAACACGCTCCAGATTTGTAAGTAAATCAGACCATATAAATCCTGCCGACACACTGCATTCTCCCTTTTGAAGCCTTAGTACATGTCTTGTACGAAGTTCTTCCTTCATTACATCAATCACCTGCTCCAAAGGCTCGGTCTTTCTGGCACAATCGTAATCCTTGTTTGAAAATGCCTTGTGCGACAAGTCAAGTATTTCCAGTAC
>JAILOA010000301.1 GCA_024691065.1 Lachnospiraceae bacterium
TAAATGTGATAACTGACTCATAGTTTTTTCCTCGTTTTTTATAATATTTTAATGTGATGCGATACAGGAAACGGAATCTGCATGCACTAAAGTTACATTTTCATAGGTAACAAAACATACAAATCGGGTAATCCTTTGAAATACATATGTAGTTATACGTAAGCATTTAAAAGGATATCCCGGATACCTCAAAATATCCTTATAGCCTTAAAATATAAGGTTTTAAAGATATATTTCATATCGCAATCCCTAACATTATTACAAAAAAGGATAGTTTTGTCAACGCAAACTTAAGAATAATTAATGAATGTATATGCAAATTGTTAAGTTTTATTTGAAATTTATAAAAAAACCATATATTAATAATTTATGATATTAGAGATTTTAGTTTGACATATGATAAATCATAAAGTACAATAACTAAGTTTAGAGACTAAAATATTAGACCTTTAATAAGAAAGGTTTATGAAGTAAGGAAGGTTTTTTCAACTATGAGAAAATTAGTTGGAAGTGTCTTAAGAAAGGCATTTCATAAAGGAAGAGACATTTATAATTCTAATATTAAAACTGAAAAATGGCTTAGAAAACAGTCGGAGTCATTTGATATAAGTTTCGCTTATAACGGCAGAAGCTATGAAACCAACATAGAGAACAGTCTTCTTGCTAGGGCAGTTGACAGCAGGAAGAAGGATATGTACATTGCATCTGTGCTGGATTCAAAAGAGTATACATTAAATAATCCTCTTATAATAAGGAATCCTTACAAGATATCATTACTTACGGTGCTCGTTGTATTTAATACGGAAGAGGAGTGTAAGATAGAATATACAATTAAGGGTCAGGACAATGCAAATGACTTTGATACCTGTGATGAGCATATGTCTACCAGACACAGAGTTCCGGTTGTAGGACTTTATGCAGGTAAGATAAGCACTGTTAATTTTAGGGCTGTTAATAAGGAAGGAAAGGTTATCGGCAAGAAGACAATAAAGGTAATGTGTGAGAAGATAGACCGAAAGATTGCCGGTAAGATAGAATTTAAGGTACATAAGGAAGAAAGCCTGAATGAGTTTTTCTTCGTATCCGGAGGATATTCCGGCGGTGCCTACGGCTTTGACCGCGCAGGTAATATAAGGATTGCGCTTTCCGAGATTCCGATGCACTATGGTGTCTATATGTTTGACAACGGAAGGTTCCTGTTCCCTGAACTTAAGATGAGACGTCCTGTTTACGGAAATGCCCATTCGGTTGTTACTCACGAGATGGATCTCATGGGAAGAACCTATCACACCTATTACAATCCAAAGGGCTTTCATCATTGGGCTTGCGAGGAAAAAGAGGGTGGCAACATCCTTACAGTTTCTAGTTCTTTGGATGATACATATATGGAAAATGTTATTCTCGAGCTGGACAGAAAGACCGGTATGGCTATTCACGAAACCAGCATGAATAACCTGTTTGATAAGACCTATGTAACCAGAAATGACTGGGTACATTTGAATGCTATGGATTATATACCGGAGGAAAATACGGTTATAGCCTGCATGCGAAACATTCATACAATAGCAAAGATTAACCTTGATACCGAGGAAATCCTTTGGATAATGACAAATCCCGAGTTCTTTAAGGGAACGGAGCAGGAGGATAAATGCTTGACGCCGGTCGGTGACATTGACTGGTTCTTCCAGCAACACGGAGTTAAGATTATTCACGAGGATATCGATGGTAATCCTGATAACCTTCATATCATGCTTTACGATAACCACGCTGTTAACAGGCGTCCGGTGCCATGGCATGACGGAGATGAGGATTATTCTTATGCCGAGGTATTTACAATTGATGAGAAGGCGCGTACCTTTAAGCAGGAGAAGCGTTTCAGGGTTCCGGTTTGTTCGACGCGTTGCAATAACGAGTTTTATTATGATGATAACAGAATGTTCGTTATGTGCGCCCGTCTTAAGAACGGTAAGGAGCTTGGATATCTCGGAGAAATCTTTGAATTTGATTACAAAACAGGCGAGTGCCTGAATGAAATCGCTTTGGAGAAGGACTTCTTTACGGCGCATTCTATTGATATAAATGTAGCTGAAATGTCTATGGATGCTTCGCTTTATGCCGATGTATTCTTAGGAAAGCTCTATGAGCCTGTGAGAAATGATACCTTGGGTAAGGAATTCAGGGATGCTGTTCCGATGCCTGATAATATTAAGGAAGAAATCAAATTCCGTACAATGGGTGATGTCCTCCAGTTGAAGGCTCACGACCACGATATACAGAAAATCGTGCTTTACAGCGATGATAATGTATATACACAGAATTTTGACGATTCCACACAGCCACTCGAGATATTTAAGAATCAGGCGTATTTTATAAGTATGCCGATGAGTGGTATGAAAAACGGTAAATACAGACTTGCATTGTGCTATAAGGATGAGTATTATACCACAGGATATACGGTGGATATTAAATAATACCTAAAATACTTAATGTGCATCGAGTGATACATTTCACCGGATACATTTCATAAAAAAACTACTTAAAAATGTTTAATATGCATCGGTGAATACATTTCACCGGATGCATTTCATAAAAAAATACTTAATAATGCTTAATGTGCATCGAGTGATACATTTCACCGGATACATTTCAGAAAAAAACTACTTAAAAATGTTTAATATGCATCGGTGAATATATTTCGCCGGATACATTTCAATATAAAAAACTAAATGGAGAAAAATCATGAGAAAAGTAATTACTTACGGAACATACGATTTATTACATGTAGGACATATTAATTTACTCAGGAGAGCAAAGGCACAGGGAGATTACCTTGTAGTAGCTCTTTCAAGTGATGAGTTCAATGCCATTAAGAATAAAAAGGCTTACTATCCTTATGAGGACAGGAAGACCATTTTAGAGGCAATTAAATATGTAGATGAGGTTATCCCTGAGTATAACTGGGAACAGAAAATAAAAGATGTCCAGGACAATGATATAGATGTCTTCGTAATGGGAGACGATTGGACAGGAAAATTTGACTTCCTTAAAGATTATTGTGAAGTAGTATATTTACCAAGAACAGAGGGAATATCTACTACTAAGATTAAAGAAGATTTAGGATTAAAGGGTACCAAGGGACAAGATTAATAAAGGAGTTAATAATGTTTGGCACAGTAAGAGGTATTGCGGCAAGCGCAGTTAATGTCATAAAAAATAATTTTAGGCGATTTTTTACAAGAGGACCTAAAATGAAATTTGTTTTCGGATATCATTATAAGCATTCACAGGTAGTGGATAACAGAATCCTTTTCGAGTCATTCCACGGATCCACCGTATCCGACTCACCGCTTTATATATTAAAGGAATTGTTATCCAGAGAGGATGCAGCTGATTTCGAGATTTATTATGCAACTAATACTAATGATATAGCAACTCACAGAGAGTTTTTGAAGGCTAATAATATGGAAATGGTTAAGCTCATTCCGGTTTCAGCCTATAAATACAATAAAATTCTTGCAACTTCAAAATATCTTATCAATAATAGCTCTTTCCCGGTCTATTTTATAAAGAAGGAAGAGCAGATCTATTTGCAGACATGGCACGGAACACCCCTTAAAACATTAGGTAAGCAGATGAGAATGGGAATTGAATCAATGTACAATGTACAGCACAATTTCCTTCAGGCAACATATTTGATGCATCCTAATGAATTTACTAAAAATGCAATAATGGGCGATTATAACCTTGAAACTCTTTATACAGGAAAGGTTTATCTGAGCGGTTATCCAAGAAATTCCATTTTTATGGATAAGGAAGCGGGAGAGAAGCTTCGTGAAAAGCTTGGACTTAAGGACAAGGTTGTATATGCTTACATGCCTACCTGGAGAGGAACCTCCAACCATGCCATAAATCAGGATAATTATTCCAGGGAAGTTACCAAGATGCTTAAGGTTATCGATAAGAAACTTAAGGATAACCAGCTTTTATATGTAAATTTCCATCCTATCTTAAAGGGAGCAATTAAAATCGAGGGTTTGAATCATGTTAAGCAGTTCCCTTCGGATGTAAATAATTATGAGTTTTTGAATTGCGTGGATGCGCTTGTAACTGACTATTCCAGCGTATTCTTTGACTTTAGTGTAACCAGAAAGCCGATTATTCTCTTCATGTATGATTACAATGAGTACATGAATGACCGCGGAATGTATATGGATATCCGTGAACTTCCGTTTGTAAAGATTTACAAGACCAAGGAGCTTGCGGAATGGCTTTCTGAAGAGAAGATACTCACTGCCACCTATGATGACGGTGAGTATGTAGATAAATTTATCAAGTATGACAGCCTTGATGCACCGGCTAAAATGCTTGATTTGGTGCTTTACGGCAAGGAAGACGGAATGGAGGTCTTCGATTACTCCAAGAATAAGGACATTAAGAGAAGGGTAATCCATCCTGTAAGAATCAAGACAAGAGAAGACTTTGAAACTATCAAGAATATCGTTAAGCCGAATGATATAGTGCTTTTGGAGAAAAAATACTTCTCAAAGGCAGTATCTGCAATGCTTTACGATTTTTATAATGATATATTTGATTATGTAATCATTACAAATACCACACCGAGAACATTTATAGAGGATTTCTTCAGACTCGTTGGTGGTAAAAAGACTACAGAGGTAATCGCCAAGAGGGAGTTAAAGCGTACATTCCCTAACCTTGACATTGAGATGCCTTATATAGAGGATTTCTATGTTGCGGAAGAGAAGAATAGTATTTCTGACACTGAGGTTATCTATGTAAAAGCTAAGCTTTTAAGCGATGGCAAGGAAATGACCATAAAGTTTATGGATTCCGATAATTACAAAATCAAGCAATATATGGTATTTGACGCAAAGGGCGGTATCATTCGTTCCAGACCGCTTGGTAAGCGTGAATCGTCACAGGGCGAGATAAAAGAAGACTTCCAGCTTATTAAGAGCCGTATGAATATGGGCGACCGCTATGAAATAGGCGGAGAGTTTGAGGACAAGAAGACCGGAATTTGCCGTCTTGGAATGTTCTATGATCCTGATCTTAATGAAGTTAATGAGAAAAATGTATCGAAGAAGATTCATAAGGATTCGTTTTTAGCACCTGTTACGGTTGAAGGCCTTGGAAGTAAGAAAAATATTGCGAAGTTTGAAAAGGGATTTGCATCCATTATTCCTATTCCTTATACAAAGAGCTTTAAGAATGGATTTTCATTATTTGTATGTAAGCCGGGAATGGTTGTAAATGAATATCTCCATGCTGACATTTCTTCGATAAAGTC
>JAILOA010000304.1 GCA_024691065.1 Lachnospiraceae bacterium
TAATAAAATGATTGTGTCCGTTTTAACGGACTGATAACACATAAAATAATCTTTTAATATACTTAATAATGTGATAGAATTTCATATAGTTTTATACGTGATTGTTAATAATAATTATGAGTTGTTAAGGGGTATAAGAACGTACAAAGAATATTTCAGACAGAAAAGGAGTAATTAAGATGTCAGAGAAAAAAGTAATTGATACAATGTGGGATGATAATCCTGTAGATGTTACAACTGAGGTTAATTTTATATGGAGTATAGCAAATAAACTTAGAGGTACTTATCAGAGTGACAAGTATAAGGATGTAATTATTCCTATGGTTATTATCAGGAGATTTGAATGTGCCTTAGCAGATACTAAAGCAGAAGTTGTAAAAACATTTCAGAAGAATGCAAATTATCCGGCAAAGGCTATGTATAAAATATCCGGTTATCAGTTCTACAATACAAGTCAGTTTGATTTAGCAGAGTTAATAAATGATTCAAATAATATAGCAACAAACTTCCGTAGTTATATAACTGGATTCTCTGCAAATATTCAGGACATTATTAAGTCTCTTGATTTTGACAAGCAGATTGGAAAAATGGATAAGAATAATAGATTGCTTACAGTAGTCAAGGCATTTTCGGAATTGGATCTTGATCCAAAGACAATTGACAATGTAAAAATGGGTTATATTTTTGAAGATTTGATTAGAAGATTTTCAGAAAATGCTGAAGCAGGTGATCATTATACCGGCCGAGACATAATTAAATTGATGGTAAATGTATTACTTGCTGAGGGATGTGATGACATTTTTGATGATGGAAAGATTATCACTGTTCTTGACCAGGCTTGTGGTACTGGTGGTATGCTTTCTACCTCGTACAATACAATTCGTAGATTCAATCCAACAGCAGACGTTAGATTATTTGGTCAGGAAATCAATCCTGAGTCTTATGCTATTTGTCTCGCTGAGATGCTTATTAAAGGACAAAATGCAGATAATATCAGATACCAGGATACAATGAAGGATGATTGTTTTAAAGATACTAAGATGCGATTTGTTATAGAAAATCCACCTTTTGGTACTCCATGGGGTGGAAAGGATGCAGCTGTAGGTGTTGAAGAGGCTGTTAAAGATGAACATAAAAAAGGCTTGAAAGGTAGATGGGGAGCTGGACTTCCTGGTTCCGGTGATATGCAGTTACTTTTCATTCAATCTGCAGTTGATAAAATGGATGACAAGCTTGGAAGAGCCGCAATTATTGAAAATGGTTCTCCATTATTCTCCGGTGGAACTTCTTCAGGTGAATCACAAATCAGAAGATACTTGTTAGAAAATGACTTGATAGAGGCAATAATTGCTCTACCTACAGATCTCTTTTATAATACAGGAATTGCTACTTACATCTGGGTTTTATCAAAGAATAAAAGAGCTGAGCGTAAAGGAAAAATACAACTTATAGATGCATCAGCAATATCTCATAAACTTAGAAAGTCATTAGGAAATAAGCGTAATGAAATCAGCCCTGAGGATAGAACAGAGATAACCAAGTTGTATGCGAATTTTACTGAAAATGAGCTATGTAAGATTTACAACAATGAAGAGTTTATTTATAGAGAATATACTGTTATGCAGCCTTTACAGAGAAGTTATGCAATAACAGAAGAACGTATAGAAAATATGTTATCTAAAGGAAGTCTCTCTACACTTTATGATGAATCAAAGGTTTATGAACTTGAGAATAGTGAAACTGAACTTACCGGTAAGGAAGTAAAGAAGTTAGAAGATTATACAAATAATAAACCGGTATATGATGCGATTCTTGAAGCACTTAAAAATAATGTTTCAGACAAGAAATACAATAATCCAGAGAGTTTTATGCCTGTATTAACAGAAGTTTTATCATCGGCTACAACAGATAAGAAGATTATAACAAAGATTGCTGATGGCTTATCAGAGATGGATAAGGGTGCTGATGTACAAAAAGATAAAAAGGGAAATGTACTTTACGATAAAGAAACTAAGGATACTGAGATAGTAAAATTTGAGGAAAATATTGAGGATTATATGGAAAGAGAAGTTCTTCCACATGTTCCGGATGCACAATGGTTCTTTGAGGAAGATATGAGCAAGAAGAAGCCTGTAATAAAAACAGGAGCGGAAATTCCATTTACACGTTATTTCTATAAATATCAGAAACCTGAACCTAGTGAAGAGTTGGAGAAGAAGTTTATTGAATTGGAAGCTTCTGTATCTGAGAGAATAAAGAAGCTCTTTGGAGGAGATTGATATGCCAGAGATGAAAGATAGTGGAATAGATATAATAAATCTGGTTCCAAAAGAATGGAAAAAGATAAGATTAAAGTATATTTGTGATATTCAAACTGGAAATGAGGACACACAAAATGCTAATCCCGAAGGAGAATATCCATTTTATGTACGCTCACCGATTGTTGAAAGGTGTAATAGATATACTTTTGATGGTGAGGGTATTCTTGTAGCAGGCGATGGAGCAGGAGCAGGAAGAGTTTTTCATTACGCAAATGGAAAATATGCGGTTCATCAAAGAGTATATAGATTGGCTAATTTTAAGTATAACCCTCAATTTTTACATTACTATCTTAGTAATATTTTTCCGTATGAAATGGATAAAGGAAGCGCTCAATCAACAGTTCCTTCTATGAGATTACCAATGTTACAAAATTTTGTGTTTTGTTTACCTACAATAAATGAGTCAAACAAAATTGTGGATTTTCTAGAAGAAAAATGTATTGAAATAGATACCCTCACATCAGATATCCAAACTCAGATAGATACTTTGGAACAATATAAGAAATCAGTTATAACAGAAGCAGTAACAAAAGGTTTGAATCCTGATGTTGAGATGAAAGATTCGGGAATTGAGTGGATTGGAGAGATACCAATACATTGGAATGTAATTCCAACAAAGTATTGTTTTAGAATAGGAAATGGTTCGGATCCAACAACAGATGAAGGAGCTACACCTGTCTATGGTAGTGGTTCCAAGAGTTTTAAAACTTGTGTCGAATTTAAAAGTGGACCAACAGTTTTATTGGGAAGAAAAGGAACAATTAATATACCTCAGTATGTGGTGGGAAATTATTGGAATGTAGATACTGCTTTTGATGCAAAGGCAATAAGAGAATATAATTTAAAACTATTCTATTACTGTGCAGTCTGTTTTGATTATGATAATTATTCAACACAGACAGCTTTACCTAGTATGACACAAGGGAATTATAATAATATTAGATTGCCGTTGATGACAATAAAAGAACAAGAAGATATCATACAGTATCTTGATGAAAAATGTTTTGAAATAGACGGAATTGTAAAAAATAAAAAGAAACAATTAGAAACCCTTGAAAGATATAAAAAATCACTTATATACGAGTATGTCACAGGCAAAAAGGAGGTTCCAAATGAATAATATTCTATCCGAAAAAGAATACCAGAAGTTCATTCTGGAACGATTAGAGAAAGACAATGGTTACGTGGTTAGAGATGCAAAGAAGTTTGATAGGCTATTTGCAGTAGATCGTGAAATGTTATTTAGCTTTTTACGAAATACACAACCTGATACAGTTGATACATTGACAAAGATTTATAAGGATGACTTTGAAGATACGATTGTTAATTACATTAACCAAGAGGTAACGAAAGCAAGAGGTTCTCTTATTGATGTGTTAAAGCATGGTATTGAGATATCTAACCAAAAACTTAGTTTGATGTACACAAAGCCGGCAACAGACTTTAACCCGGAACTTAGTAAACTGTATGAAAAGAATATTTTTTCTGTGATGGAAGAAGTATGGGCTTCTGATAAAGAGAGAGTAGATGTTGTTATATTCTTGAATGGTTTAGCTATTATTTCCTTTGAATTAAAGTGTAATATGGCTGGTCAGAGTTATGAGGATGCAATATACCAATATAGAGTGGATAGAAATCCTAAGACAAGATTATTTTTGTTCAAAGCTGGTACATTCGTGAATTTTGCTATGGATTTGAATGAAGTATATATGACCACTAAGTTGGATGGGGATGATACATTTTTTCTCCCGTTTAATATGGGTAATGGTATTGGAGTATATGCAGGAGCGGGTAATCCGTTATTTGATGACAGATATTCTGTATCTTATATGTGGGAAGATATTCTTAAAAAGGATACACTAATTGATATTATCAGTAAGTTTATGTTTGTTAAAACAGACGAGAAGGAAGATGAGCT
>JAILOA010000315.1 GCA_024691065.1 Lachnospiraceae bacterium
TTGTAAATCTATATACGGAAGGCCGTAATACTCGCAAATCTCAACCGCTCTCGCGCTGTAAGCTCCGTTATTTACAACCAACACTTTTTTATCTTCAGGAAGCAGTGAATTAATACAGACATCAATATTTATCGTGCCCGAACCACAAAAAAGCACACTTGTATATTTATTTAAATCACCATGAACTATTTTTACAAGATCCTCACGAAGCCCCTTCATAAGACTCCCGAACTCCTTCTCTCTCGGACATATATCAGGCACAACCTGAGCATATTTCACTGTATCGGTAGTAGTTGACGGCCCGGGATTTAACAATACATTTCTCTTAATTGAATCCATTTCTACCCTCTTTCTCTAATTTCCATTCTTTAGCATACAATTTATAATCTCTTAATGTGTTAATTTTCCCACGCCTTCAAGCGACACATACAATCAAACATCATATGCCTTGTCGATTACCTTTAATTCGTCAAATGTATCTATCTCCACTATGTCTTCATCAAAGCATTCGCAAATTCCGACGGAATAATTCTCCTTTTTGTATACAAGCGGAACCTGCTCCCAATAATGCTCCTTCCCTCCGGGAGAATAATAAACCTCTTCTATATCCTTTGATAATTTCCGGCCGTCCGCTGCATTCCAATACGAAATACCGACCATTTGCCAGATATCATCGCCTTCTCCGCCAACCATTTCCTCTTTTATGATTCCATTTTTTACCTTAAAGCACCAATCATCAGAGTGCTCCTTCTTAATAGCCAAAAAATCGGAAGAATAATGATATTTTTTAATTATTTCAGGATTACTGATTAGTAAGTCAGCCTCGAAAACATATGAATTCGAAAGCAAATCCTTTGCAATTAAAGCACTGGATATATTATTTGCCTCGTTGTAAAGACCATTGTCCAAAAATTTAATATCGGGATATTTATATAAAAGCTGATCAAATTGCTCCCCCAAATACCCCCTAACTATATAGATTTCCTCTATCCCTGCTTCATAACAGGCATCTATCAGACGATCTATAATTCTGACACCGTTCACACGAATCAAAGGCTTCGGAGTGTTCAATGTAATCGGCACAAGTCGGGATCCAAAACCTGCTGCTACAAAAACAGCTCTCTTCACCTTAAACCCGTCCATTACATTTAAGCCTTCATCCGTAATCGCCCCGTCCTTAACAAAGCCCGATTCCACAAGCTCTTTCATAACTTCATTCACAGTTTCGGGCGAAAGATTAACCTGATTTACAATATCCTGCTGAGATAAAGTTACATCCGAAAGAGCTATGGATTCCAATACTACAAATTGATTTATATTTAATTTCATTTAACCGTGACCTTCTTACCGAGCCCCTTCTTTTTAAAGAGCTTCTTGTAAGCCTTCTTCTTTTTCGAAGGAACCTTTACAACAACATTCTTATTGTTCTTAAGCCCCTTAAATGCCTTCTTGGCAACAGTCTTGCCGGTAAGCATCTTAGTCTTAACAATAACCTTCTTAACCTTATTGCAACCCGCAAAAAGCTTATTTCCAAGGCTCTTAACATTCTTGCCGATAACAATCTTGGTAAGCTTCTTGCAACCCTTAAATGCATTGTCACCTATAGCGGTTACGGAATAAGTCACACCATCCTTCTCGACTGTCGCCGGAACTTTGGCGGTCTTTGCACTTCCGGTATATTTAACATACTTAACTTCGTTACTTACACCGATAGCTGTAATCTCATAGAGTGCATCTCCATATGTAAATGTATCGCCCACCTTTGCGCTTGCTACAGCAGTTGCCGTAGGAGTCTTAGCTGCGGATGAGGTCGCTGTATTGCCCGGAACAGGTGTAGCCACTGGTGCATTTGTCTTTGCAGGAGCATCTGTAGATGCCGGTGTATCAGTCTCTTTAGCCTTCTCGGTTTCCTTAGGTGCGTCTGTCTCAGCTTCGGAAGGTTCCTCTGTCTCTTCGGTAGGTACCTCTGTCTCGGCAGCCTCCGTAGGTTCTGCATCCTCCGTAGGTTCTGCAGATGCCTCTTCGGAAGCTTCTTCGGTTGATTCAGGAGAAGCAGTTTCCGTTGCATCTTTAGTTGCAGGCTCTACCGCCTCTTCGGTCGCAGGCACTACCGCTTCTTTTGTTGCCGGTTCTTTAGTCTCCTCAGTTGCAGGCTCTGTCTCTTCTGCTGCAGATTCAGTTGCCGCAGGTGTTGCCGGCTCTTTAGTCTCATCCTCTTCTGAAATTGTTCCTTTAATTGAAACTTTTACCCACTCATCGGAATCATCCTTTGAAACCGCCGTGTTTGACGCTACATTGTAATAAAGGGTCTTTGTACTGATTTCTGTATCCACATCCGACTCATATGAAACCGTATATCCCTTTTCTGCAGGGATTCTGAGCCATCCGCAATCATCGCTTGTTGTATATCCGATCCAGCTGTCCGAACGGTAAGTAAGCTCTCCATCCTCGAAAGTTGCGACAATATTATCATCTTCATCCTTAATCTGAACCACAACCTGAGCCCCGTCATCGGAAGGCTTGATATACAAACGATCGTACCCATCAATCTGAGATGCATTTTCCTTGGTCATACCATTGTAATTAGAATCAAGGGTTTTAAGCCAAGAAAGAATTATCTCATTGTTGTGAGGACGCATATAACTTGCTGCATTTCCGATAAATGTAGCGAAATGCTTGAACTGCTGGTTCAGGTAATCAAAACTGATTTCCTCTTTCTGAGATTTATCATAAAGCATCAGATAAGTAAGGAGCTTAGAAATTGCCCCACTCTCTTTCTCGCTTGTAATCTGAGCGTAAAGCTCGGGATCTTCTTCGGAAAGTCCTGCTGCGGTAAGACCTTCACCAATTACCTGAGAATATAATTTAATCCTGAATTCGTTAGCTACTTCCTCAAAATCACTGAATTTTTTAGCTGCTTTAATAGCTTCCACCACTTTCTCGTACTGCTCTGCCACTTCCTCGGGAATCTCTATTCCGTCATCTTTGGCATTATTAATCAAATTCTCGATTTCTTGAAGTGCCTTTTCCATCTCTGCCTTTGCTTCCGGTGTAAATGTTTTATCCCCGTATCTTTCCGCTATAAATGACACATACATAGAAACAGCCATCGGAATAAGAAACTCGCTGGACTTAATGCCATCTATCATCTTCCCGCTATATTCAATATGTGAGAAGAAATAACCACAGAGATGCTCGAGCGCATCCTGATAAGTTTCATAATAGTTCTGCCTTGACCCTGCAACATAAGCAAGCGAATCCTCCATAAGCTTCATAAAATGAGCCTGTTTTTCAGGAAGGTAAGACTCTTCATCATCAAGTATTTTAAGTTCACCTTTTGTCATTGCCTCTACGTCAATCATCTTCGGTGTAAATCCATCCGGATCTCCACCATTTGTATATATATTATAAACCGTCTCATTGGTCTGCTTAAGGAAACTTAACATACGCTCCTTATCGCCTCTGTCTGCATAGCCGGTTATTGTTCCGTATCTTTCAAACCCTAATTGGGCAGGCGGAGCAACCGTAACGATATCATAATGCTCGAGTGTATTGTGAATATATGCATATTTGCTGTCGGCATAATCACCGCTCACATCAGCGCTTCTAGGAGTTCCAAATGTATAGCAGTACAGGTTCTGAGGCTCAAGGTTTACACCTTCACCGAGGGCTCCCTCAGGATTCCTGATAAGCTCTGCACCGACCTGATTTGTAACACCGGCACCTCTGCTGTACCCGGAAGTCCAAATCTTTATATCTCCCTCAATGCTGTATTTCTCGATATATTCCCTGGCATATGAAAGAACGATATCCTTACCGATTTTAAAGCCCTGATGGTCTCCACTTCCACCAATCATGAAGTTTCCACCCCACTCGGACTCATATCCGGCGCTTCTCGGAACAAGGGCAATAAGCGTATACTCCTTGCCATCATCCACTATTTTCTTATGCGCACAGCCTACACCCATGGTTCTGGTAGTCATTTTCTGCTTATAATACTCATTTGTATCAAAGTCCACAAACCCGTTATCCTCCAGGTATGCACGAAGGTTTCTGCTCTTATTTGCATATCCCTCAACAGTCTTAGGCTCACGCTCGCTACTGATGGAAGCCACCGCAAGCTCAAAAGTCATCGTCGCAAGACTTTGATTATATTCCAGGGAATCCCCCTTTAAAAGGTCTTCATCATAGATAAATGTATCGGTCAAATCCGTACCCACCTCATGAGGATCAAACCAATATACCCCCTTGCTGGCGGAAAGGTTATCCAAAAATGCTTCCTCTGAAGTCACATCACCGATATCAACCTTTACATTCTCTTCTCCTTCGGCCGCCAATGCCTTATTGATTCCCACAGGCTGCACACCCGTAACGGTAAGTGCTAACGCCAAAGTAATAGTTAGTATTTTTTTCATGCTTTTTTCCTCCGGTATGATTTATTTTTAAGACCAATTATGGTTATTATACAACTTTGTTTGGTTTTTTTCTACTACTTATTACGCTCAAACAAAAAAGTCCCGTGACTCCTGCAAATTCAATTCACAAAAGTCACGGGACTAAACCCTTATTAAATTACATTTAATAAAATCTATCATATACCAAAATGATTATCTCATATCATAAAATTATTTCGGTTCAATTTCGTATGTATCTCTCTCAATTGTAATATTGTAATCTTTCTTCTCTCCATCAGGAGACTCAAGAGTAATCACTGTCTTACCGGCTCTCTTAAAATCAGCACGCACAGCATAATCCTGAAGCTGATTAAAATAGATAATCTCAACATCGCCGTATTTATCATCAGCAATACTAACCTTATAAGTATCATCAAATGAGTATTCATCGCCATTAAGCATAATTTCGGTAGTATAGGTATCAGGTTTAACAAAAACATATGCTGATATGCCGATAACAGCTACCGCTCCGATAATTGCACCTGTTAACCTGATTTTCTTGTTCTCGAAAATCATTACCGGATACAGAATCATAACACAGGCACAAAATACACTGATAAGAATGTACTTAGGCATATAGAAAAGAAAATCATTAAGGTATTTGTAGTAAGAATTTGCCGTAATCAAAATCATTGGGAACAGAATAAGATAACCCCACCACTTATCTTTCTTCATAAAATATCCAATGAATCC
>JAILOA010000359.1 GCA_024691065.1 Lachnospiraceae bacterium
ATTTCAATAAGTGTAGGTGCGATGTCGCAAAGCTTTCCGCCCTCACGAAGTGTATAAGCAGGATCATAATTATATAATACAAATGGAACCGGGTTGGTTGTATGTGCCGTATGTGGAGCGCCGGTCTCATAATCAACCATCTGCTCGCAGTTTCCGTGGTCTGCACAAATGAAGAGAACACCATCTGTCTCCTTAACAGCCTCAACTGCTGCGCCGACACATTCATCAACCTTTGTAACTGCTGCAACTGCTGCTTCCAAAACACCTGTATGACCAACCATATCAGGGTTTGCGAAGTTGATAATAATTACATCGTATTCACCTGAACGGATTGCCTTGTTAAGATTCTCGCTAACTTCAGGAGCACTCATCTCCGGCTGTAAATCGTAGGTAGCAACTGCCGGTGAGTTTACAAGAATTCTGTCCTCATCCTTATTTGGCTCCTCGAGGCCACCGTTAAAGAAGAATGTTACATGAGCATATTTCTCGGTCTCTGCAAGACGAAGCTGCTTAAGACCATTGTCAGCCAAGAATTTACCGAATGTATTTGTGATTTCCTGCTTCTTAAATGCAACGAGCTTATTAGGAATTGTCTCATCATAATCCTTGAAACATACATAAGTAAGAGGCATAAAACCATTTGCTCTCTTAAGATAAGAAATATCCTTTGTTGGCTCTTCCAAACCTTCCTTAGGTGCGAACTCCTCATCAGGGAAGCAAAATGCTTTAGTGATTTCACGTGCACGGTCTGGACGGAAGTTAAAGAAGATTACTGAATCATTTGGTTTTACAAGTGAAAGTGGATTTCCATTTTCATCTGTAATAACTGTAGGTAATACAAACTCGTCTGTTACTCCATTATCATAGGAATCCTGCATAGCCTGAACAGGATCTGTAGCCTTTATACCCTCGCCGATAACGAGTGAATCATAGGCTTTCTGAATTCTATCCCAGTTATTATCACGGTCCATTGCATAGTAACGACCTGAAAGAGAAGCTACCTTACCAACACCGATTTCAACTGTCTTATCAACAAGCTCCTGTAAATAATCCTTACCTGATGCAGGAGGTGTGTCACGGCCATCGAAGAACGGATGAATATATACATTTTCAAGTCCTTCATTCTTACACATCTGAAGAATTGCATATAAATGTGTATTGTGACTATGTACTCCACCATCTGAAAGGAGTCCCCAAAGATGAAGATCTGAATTGTTAGCCTTACAATTGTTGATAGCTGCCAAAAGCTCGGTATTCTTAAAGAAATCGCCATCCTCAATATACTTTGTGATTAATGTAAGATCCTGATAAATAATTCTTCCTGAACCGATATTCATATGTCCAACCTCTGAATTACCCATCTGACCGTCAGGAAGACCAACTGCACTACCTGATGCTAATCCTTTAACGAATGGTGATGATTTCCTAAGCTCATCCATAACCGGTGTGTTTGCGATTGCAATTGCATTTGCCTCTTCTTTTTCGGATATACCATATCCGTCTAAAATCATAAGAACAACTGGTTTCTGTTTCATAATATCCTCATTTCTGCGTTGTACATTAAAATGTGAAATGTAACCGACAACGCCCCGATTACACTTCTTTTTTAGTAAATACTATCTGTTTCTTTATCATAAATACCCTGTTAACCTGTTTATTAACACGGTACGATTATTTGCAAAGGTATGATAACACATACACCCTACTTAATGCAACTTAAAAATTGTTTTTGTTAGCGTGCACTTACGACTCATTTATCTCCGTAATTTTCGGTGTGCACCTGCTCTTACTGCTTATCTGTAGTTTTATCAAGTCACACCTGCTCTTACTGTTTATCTGTAGTTTTTTCGGTGTGCACCTATGCTCTTAATGCTTATCCATTTTTTTCAATGCTCTCTAACGCTCTTAATGCTTATCTGTAGTTTTATCAAGTCACACCTGCTCTTACTGCATATCTGTTGTTTTATCGGTTCACAACTGCTCTCTTACAATTTCACCGTAATTCTCGCCCGTGACCGCTACATTTACAATCTGATTCTGCAAACTGTCATCCTCTGCCTTGTCCACGCAGATCTTTACATACCTTTCGGTGTAGCCTGTCATTTCGTGATCCGAGCACTTTTCCTCCAAAAGAACCTTCACGGTTTGACCGATTATCTTGGAATCATATTCCTTTTTTAGATTATTTTTAATCTCTATAAGTCTGTGACTTCTTTCATTTTTAATATTTTCATCCACCTGCCCCGGCATCCTGTCCGCAACGGTATTACTTCTGCGTGAATACTTAAATACATGGATATCCGCAAATTTTATTTCATTTGCAAATTCACAGGTTGTCACGAATTCCTCTTCGGTCTCTCCTACAAAACCTACGATTATATCGGTGGTTATGGCCGGATTGTCAAAATATTTTCTTAAAATATTTACCCCGTTTTTATAATCCTCTGTCGTATAATGTCTGTTCATTCTTTGTAAAACGCTGTCGCATCCGCTCTGCAGTGACAGATGAAAATGCGGACAAACCTTAGGAATTTCCGATAATTCCTTTGCAAATGTTTCGGTAATAATTCTCGGCTCTAACGACCCGAGTCTTATCCTTTCCATTCCATCTATTTCGGAAATCTTTCTTATAAGAGAAAGTAATGGCTTTCCATCTAATCTAAGAAATTCATTCGCACTTATTTTTTCGTCGCCATCCTGTTTTAATCCCTGATAATTCATATCAACTCCGTAAGAAGATACATGAATACCCGTAATTACGATTTCTTTATATCCATCACGCGCGAGCTTCTTGACCTCGTTGATTACATTTTGCTCAGGACGGCTTTTAAGTTTTCCGCGCATATAAGGGATAATACAATAGGTACAAAACTGGTTACAACCATCCTGGATTTTAATGAAAGCGCGGGTGTGATCGTGTTCGGAATCGGAGTCATTATCCGTAACATTGCCGGAAATATTTTCATTAATCACATTATTCTTAGGATTATTTTTCTCTTTATTATCCACAGAATCCTTATAATTGTTTTTCTCTTCATCATCCACAGAATCCTTATAATTATTTTTCTCATCATCCACCGGAATATTGTACTCTCCCGTTTCAACCCTGTTTTTTAATTTATCTTCGTAAGTCTTTTTATTATTGGATACATTTTCAGCATCTATCTCCCAGCCCCTGTTTTTTATTTCATCCAAAACCAATTCTAAAAGATTATCCTTATTTTCATTAGGGATACAAACATCCGCTCCCTGGGCATGTACCTCTTCAAGCTTATACGGCGCCACATAGCAACCGGTCGCAACCACCATGGCATCAGGGCTCATCCGGCGTGCCTTATGAATCATCTTACGTGACTTGCGGTCGGCAATATTTGTAACCGAACAGGTATTTATAACATATATATCTGCCGGCTCATCAAAACCCACGATGGAGATGCCTTTTTCTTTAAAACTCTCTTTCATTTTTTCGGTTTCATAATAATTAACCTTGCATCCAAGGGACAAAAATGCTGCTTTCATAAAAAAATCTCCGTTTTTCCGTTTTTCTTTGTGCAAATTTCACATATAATTCTTAAGAAAATGTAAGACATTGGTAAAATTTTTCAACTTAAATCATTAACTTTTA
>JAILOA010000393.1 GCA_024691065.1 Lachnospiraceae bacterium
AGTCTTGCCGGCCACAACACCTGTCGCAAGTATTACGGTTGTTGCCTCATAAATATTCTCGCCCGCCTGAATCGAGAAATAGTCTCCCATCGGATAAACCATGCTGACTCTGGCCTCTGTTATTTCAATTCCCATTGAATCAATGTGATCCATGAATGCCTTTGACAAATCGGCGCCACTTACATTTGGAAATCCCGGATAATTTTGGATTGCATGTGCCTTTTCAAGCTTGCCGCCTCCCCTTTTTCCAAGGAATAATGTACTCTTCCCCCTTATTTTTGCCGTAATTGCGGCTGAAATACCGCCCGGACCAGCACCGATAATTGCAATATCAAATCTTCCCATAACGCACCTCTTTTCTGTTTTTTTCAATTTCAATCTTCTCAACAAACTACAATTTTAATCTATTAACAAACTACAATTTCAATCTTTTCAACAAACTATGATGTCAATCTTCTCAACAAACTAACAAACTACAATTTATTAATTTTAAAACCTTTTCAGATTTTAAGTCTTATCAATTCTTTTTAATTGTTGTAACCGCAAATGTATCTTTCAAGTCTAAAAGAATTTATATGACATAATATAATCATTTAGGGTACATTTAGCAAGTATTTTTTTGTGAATTCTTTTTGAACTCTATGGAAGCCCATACTACAAGGGCGTTGAGGAGGATTTAGTAATCCATATTGCAAGGGTGTTGGAGAAGTGTAAGAATCTATATTACAAGGATGTTGGAGAAGATGTGAGAATCCATACTGTAAGGGCGTTTGTCAGATGTAAGGATCCTTATTGCAAGGGTGTTGGAGAAGATGTGAGAATCCATACTGTAAGGGCGTTTGTCAGATGTGAGAATTTATATTTCAAGGGTGTTGGAGAAGTGTGAGAATCCGCACTGCAACGGTATAAGGGAATGTGTGAGGATCTATACTAAAAAAAAAGGGGGGTTGGGGAGAATGTGAGAATCCAAAATGTAATGGTTTTGAAGAGATTGTAAGAATCTGTACTGCAAGAGCATTGGGAAGAATGTGAGAATCCATACTGAAAAAAAATCTCCCGAACCATCGGCTCGGGAGACCTGTAAATTCAATCATTTTCGTATATTACTGATTTGCTATAGCTTCCTTCATTTCTTCGGTTAACTCTGAATAATAAATTGAAACTACAACATCTTTGGTTTTCTTCTGGCCTGCTTCAAAATCAACTCTTACATCGCCGATATCATAAATATATCCGGATCCATTATCTATGGTTGGCTCTCCGTAAATTTCCTTAACCTTTTCCATAGAATCACCAAGCGTTATACCTGCAGCTGTTCCGATAAAATCTGACGGATTCTTTGAGTCAAATCCTGAGTTTATTGCTGTTATTATTCCGGTATCATTAGGAACGTACATATTCATTTGCTCATAAAAATACATAGTAGAAACAGGAGCATCCGGATCACATGGCTCGATTTCCTCAGCAGGACTCTCCTCTTCTCCTAAATTATCTTTGATGTCTTCATACTTATCACCAACTTTAGCTTTTCCGCCCCTGTAAAGCATTGTTACTAAATCTTCCTGATTTGCATCAGTGCTCTCAGAACTTGCTTCTGAACTCTCGGAAGAAGCTTCTGAACTGGTCTCGGTACTTCCGCTATTTGCACTTGAACTACTGTCTGATCCTGCACCACATCCTGTAAATCCAACTATCATGCACGCTGCTGTTGCCATTAACAATAATTTCTTAAATCTCATTTTGATTTCCTCCAATAATTTTTGAATAAACTTTTTCATCCCATATTTCGAATTGATTAAACAATTCGAAACACTAGTAGTATAACATCAAAAAAATATTTTTCTAGTATTATTTAAATACTTCATAAAATTTTAATTTTCGCAACTCTTACTTCACCTTTGGTTTAGCTTTGTACATCTTTCCAGGGTAATTTTCGCAACCCTTACTTCACCTTTGGTTTAGCTTTGTACATCTTTCCAGGGTCATTTTCGTAACCCTTACTTCACCTTTGGTTTAGCTTTGTATATCTTTCCAGGGTCATTTTCGCAACTCTTACTTCACCTTTGGTTTAGCTTTGTACATCTTTCCAGGGTCATTTTCGTAACCCTTACTTTCCCTTTAGTTTAGCTTTGTACATCTTTCCAGGGTAATTTGGGTAACTCTTACTTCACTTTCAGCCTGCATTTATAAATCTTTTCGTCGTCGTATTTTATTTTCAAGCTGGTTGTATCAATCTGTTCCGGATAGAGGTGGAGCACCAGATATCCGTCTCCCAGCTTCATTCTCTTAAATGAAACGGCCTTTCCTTTTATCTTAAGCTTCATTCTGCTCTTGTCAGTTTCCTTATTTATCTCAGGAATTATTGCCCTGATTGTTGAAGCTCTATT
>JAILOA010000401.1 GCA_024691065.1 Lachnospiraceae bacterium
CAAGGATGCTGAAGGATTTATTAATCTCTTCGGACTTGCATCTAAGGTTCGTGCTATGAAAATGGGACCTTTCGAGGAATTGAAGGAATTATAATTCTTGAATGATAGATGGTTGGATTTTTGATTAAATTTTAAAGCAGAGTTGTTTGGGATTTAAAGCAAAGTTGTTTGGAATTTATATCAAATTTTTCTGATGAATTAAATAATATATCCCGTTGTACTTCGGCCAGGATTTATAGAATCCGGTCCCTGTACAGCGGGATTTTTATGTAATCCGGCCAATATATACTATTTTTTATCAAATCAAAAATGATTTCAGTTTCCAAGCCCCACTTTTCACTTATGGGAGTCAAAACACCTTTTTACCGGGCACAACCAAGGGGTAGCCGAGCGGCTACCCCTTCTACCAAAAACTATATTAAATTGTATAACCCTTAAAGCCTACAATAAGCTTAACAAGTGAATTCACGATCTGTACTCATAATACGTATCGTCTTCCATACGCAATTCCCAAGTCCTTAAAAGATATCCAACAGCGGTTCTACGTAACCACCGGTCATACCTGATTATGATAAGCACAGTCAATAACTTCGGCAAGAAACCCAACTAACAAAACAACACTCATAAATAAGAATCGATTCCCACTATCAAGAAACCAAACTTACCGAAGAACACAGCCTGCAGAAAATAACCAACAAGCTAAATATCAGCGCCACCAACAAAACATATTAGCAAGCACCGAAACAGGTACCATCAAAACCGTACCGGCAAGTGCCAAAACAACACTGTCATAAACCGTACTGACAAGCATCTAAACAACACTGTCATAAAACGTACTGACAAGCATCTAAACAACACCGCCATAAAACGTACTATCAAGTACCAAAACAGGCACCGTTAAAAACGTACTAACAAGTGCCAAGGCCATTGCCGTCAACCAAACATATTAACAGACACCAGCCAAATCGCTATCAACAAAACATATTAACAACGATAGTTCTATCAGTAAGAATAAGCCTCAAGAATCAACCTCATAAACAAGAAGTAGTTTCCCTAGCCAAGAAAAAACATCTACCGAGCGACTCCGAACCCGCAAAACAAGTAAATCCAAACACCTCAAACCTGCTAATCACTCAGGCAGAGACAACTCTGAACTCACCTAACGAACGAACCCGAAACTCCGACTCAAAAAACGAACCGAAGATATATCAAACCTGCTAACAAACAGGCCATCAACTCCGACCCACAAAACGAACCGGAGATATAAACGAACCCGTTAATCAAACGAACCCGAAATCATCCATAAACTACGCCTTCACTAACATCAAACACAACACCGCTATACAAGGAATGCAAATAATAAATCAAAGCATCTACAACAGCGTATACAACTTCAACTATATAATCACAGTCACGCTCAACAGTGCTCTCTATCCTCATATACAGGTCATGAACATCTCTAACAAACTGGAGAATCTCCCCTGGCTCACGAACCAAACCATAATCCGCAACCCTCTTGCGCTGAACCTCATCTTTCCGAACATAAGCACGAAACGCATGCTTAAGCTCTTCTTCATAATAACAATGATCCTTTAGGCTGCCGGGATAATTAGAATTATGGGGGAATGTAAAGTAGTCCGAAACGTAATGAGTAATCACTCCTAAATGTCTGCACTCGTAGCGCCCAAATCCTTTATTCGGATCAAAATGTGATACCAACTTACGAACCTCTTCTTCCAAACACGAGAACGAATCTTCAAAAGTGTGCTTCCTCACCAAAAATGATGGGATACAGTCCGGCAGAACGCTGCCAACGTAGAAAGACTTCTTGTGTTCTTTAAAAGTTTCCATTCCTTCACTGTTCATGATAAACCAAGCCAGCGAAATATGGGATTTTTTTCGCATATCCACCTCCTCAAGCGACTAAACAAATTAAAATCACTTGTAATGGTCGTTTAAACTATCTTCATTGTACAAATAATTATATAATTTGTCAAGCACTTTTTTGTTAACAAAATAATTTGTATTTTCAATTTTTTGTGAATAAATTGTGTCCAAAATGTTACCAACCATATCCACAAAAAAAATATAAAATTCACCGGTTATTTTTTCTTAAAAACAGACAAAAATTTTGTAAATAACACATTTTATTTTTTTATTTATTTCATAATGATTTCTGTGTGTTTTCGCCTAAAAATAAGGAGTTTTAACACATAAAAACCATTAAATCATCTTCAAAACCTCAATAAAATTTCTTCAAAAACGAGAACCTAAAAATTCTCTTGCAAACCGTTATAAACAATGAAATTTAAGCAAAAATTCCGCTCTGTATCAACCCTGAAATTTCCAAAAAATTTCATCAAAAACAGTTTAAAAACCTGTCAAAAGTACAGCATGCAAAAATACAAATAATTTATACAATTTTTCAAAAAAAATTTTATCAAAAAGCATAAAAATTTTTATACATTTTAATCAAAATCACTCCAAAAATATAAAATATTTTTAAATTATCAACTGAATGATTCTAAAATCTATATCATAAAAGATATACAATTTAAAGTATATTAAAAACCAATTATCATATAAACGCTAATCAAATAAAGCCCCAAAAAGCAAAATGCAACGTAAACCTTCATGAATTTACGTTGCATATAAATTATTTCTTAATGAGTCTTTTCTTTAATGTACCCTTTGGATCGGTAATCATAAGTCTTACAATCCAAATCACCAACCCCAGTGCAACAACAGCTAATCCAAGGAATGCATCATTTAACATATCCTCTGCTGCAGGTGTAAAATACTTTGATTTTAATTCTACGAATTCAAATATAGCATCCACGAGCCACATAAGTGAAGCTCCCCAGTACATAAAAACAAGGATTCCTAGTTTCATCTGTTCATCCTTCATATACCAGTTAAAAGTTGCAATAACTGCTGCAAATATTGTTATAAGTAAAGTCAACTACAATCCCTCCTAAGCCACATTCTTCTTGGACACTTCTGCATCCGGGCGACTTACGACTATATCTGCCACTTTACACATAACTCCCCAAACAGCTGTAATAAGAACAGCCATTCCTACACCAACAGTTGCCATTTCATTAAACATTGCTGCCATATCCGTTGCATTCTCCATTGCCGAAAGGAATGGGAACCACGGAACGATTTCTCCGTGCCAGATATGTTCAAACATAAGTAAAACTGATCCACCAAGAAGTAAAAACTTAAGCCACTTAAGTTTTCTGCTTAATGGAATACTCTTAACTTCATTTGTAGTCTCTGCAAATGCCTCACCGGTTGTCTCAATCCCTACTTCATGATTCTCCTGAGCTTTTAATTCACGCTTAGCTTCTCTTTTTTCGATTACGTGTACTGCTACAGCTTCAACTGCAGATACTGTAAAACAAGCCATGATAATTTCCTCCTTAATATGATTCTTTCAAGAAATTAATTTCAAATGCTTCTGCATCTTTATCGAACTTCTGTCCTTGTAAAATTTTAGCTTAATAAGGCCGCTTGGTCAAGCTTTTTATTTGATGATAATACCTTAGAAATTACAGATATTTTACCGGCACGCCTCTCCCACCGGGCATCTTCTTAACCGGACCATTGCATCAATAATTGAATTCCAATTTATCAGCACGCCTCTCCCACGAGATACTTTCTGAGCTGGGACATTGCATCCTCAATTAATTTGCCGGTTCCCAACTCGGATAAGCCGGCTATATAGTTATCACAATTGCTAAATGGAATGAGGATCCGCTTTGCGGATGAACGTGCCACTGCACAAGCCATCTTCTCGGTGATTTCACCTATCATGGAATCCACTATCACAATCCCTATCGGACCTATTATGATATCTGCCTTCCCGGCCGCTACCACTACGGAATTCTCACCGGTCCCGGCTTCATTTGCCCCAGCTTTAAGCATGGCCGTTGTTGCAACGGAATTTGTGCCAACCGCAGTAATCTTCACATCGTAATTTTCATTTTTAATCAAGTTAATGATTTGTCTTCCAAGCCCACCACCCTGGGCATCCACAACTAATATATTTTTCATATTTACTCACTTTCCGGCAATTTTTTCGATTTACTTATTAGCGCTCCACTTTTGGGATAAAATCCCCAAAATCGACTTTTTCTCCCAATTTTCTTTCTTGATATTAGCTTCCGGTCGTTTGATTTTGGGATAAAATAGCGTGAACTACTCGGCAATTGAATTGCCAGAGCATCTGATGTGCGGAGCTGTCGCTCCGTAGATTCAGGGTGCGTCCATAACACCAATACTGCTTTTTACACAGCTACTTTTACCACGTATGGATTATTTATCTCATCTGGT
>JAILOA010000435.1 GCA_024691065.1 Lachnospiraceae bacterium
AGTTTTCTATGTCAGTATATTCAAGTTTATGGTTTACCATTTTTTCTCTCCTTTTTTAAAATTTCGATTTTTCAAAAATAATTCCTCTTTTTTGTAAATCAACAAAGTCCTTATCATTAATCCAGATTTCTTGATAAAACGGAATTAAATTCCGTTTTATGCATTCTCCGTTTTTTGTATAATAAGATAATACATATATTTTTTTCCCGGTTTTATTCTGTTTGTTAAATATTCCAAGTAAAGTTTTATATAATTCTTCGGTATCAACTATTAACTGATATTTTTCTTTTGAAGAATAGAGCTTTTTTATACCGTTATTTTCAACAAATATACTACTACCGTTATATTTGCCGGTTATTTTAAATACATTACATATTAAGTCTTTTTCTTCAAAGCGTGAATAATTATTTCCCATTAATAAGGCAGATATATTGCCACCAGCTTTTAAATGAAGCGTGATTATTCGTACTTTATTTCCTTTTTTTGAAATTCTATCATCTACCTGAGAAATGTAACCAAATACATTAACGATACTATCATTTTTAAGTTCGCTTAAAGGTAAACAGCCATATTCATCATCACTACCATAGCTTTTTAATGGATCTATAGAAATAATATGACCTAAATATTCCATTTCTCTATCTATATTATATCTTTCGTCATCATTGCTTCTTTTTGATATTTGTAATGATTTAATTTTTTCCTCTAATACTTCTTTTGTATTATCATTTATTTTAGGAAGATTTTTTAAATCTTTACGATTATATCCTAGAGAATCAAAGGCACCAACTTCAGTAAGACACATTAACGTTTTAGAAGGTATTAAAGAATATTTATCATCACCCTTATTTATAAGTGTTTGAGTCAAAAACTCTTGAAAGGTAGTGAATACTAAAATTTCCTTCCTTTTTTGTGTAATAAAATCACATATTTTTAATGAGGTTTCACCAAGTCCTTTTATGCCTGAGAACCCATATCTTATATTTTTATCTTCACAAACAAACTTGTAATATGATTTATTTATATCAATCGGCAGTAATTTTATATCATATTCTTCACAGTCCTGTAAAAGTGGTGCAAAATCTTTTTGTTCCTTATTGTTAAACATTGCACATAAATACTCTGTTGGATAGTGATATTTTAAATACGCTGTTTGATATGATAAGTATGCATAAGCAGCAGCGTGAGATTTATTAAATGCATATTTGGCAAATTCCATCATTTCATTAAATAATTCATTTGCTACATCTTCTTTTATTCCGTTAGCTATGCAGCCTTTTATATTTCTTGAAGTATCGCCGTATATAAAAGCCTTTCTTTCTTTTGCGAGTTTTTCACTCTTCTTTTTTGACATAGCTCTTCTTACTAAATCAGCTCCACCAAGGGAGTAACCGGCAAGTTTTTGAAATAATTGCATTACCTGCTCTTGATATATAATAGCTCCATAAGTATTTTTTAGTATGTCTTCTAATTCCGGTGTTTTATATGTAATTGTTTTTCTACCATTTTTTATATCAATAATATCATCTAAATATTGCATCGCTCCTGGTCTGTATGCTGCAATTAAAAGAATGAGGTCTTCAAAGCAATTTGGTTTAAATTCCGTAAGCATAGCTTTCATTCCACTTGATTCAAATTGGAATATAGAGTTTGTATTACCTTTGGCAAATATATTTGTAAATACTTCTTTTTCAAATGGTACGTGTTCTATGTCTATATCTATTCCTTTATATTTATTAACAGCTTCTATACAGTCAGATATACAATCTAAGGTGTTAAGACCAAGTACGTCCATTTTTAAAAGGCCTTTCTCTTCTACTTTCGTCATAGTGCATTGAGCAGCCCAAACTCCTTTATCGCTCCACGCAAGCGGTACATAATCATTGACATTATCATTGTCGGATATTATTACTCCACCGGCATGTATTGAACTACTGTTAACTTTACCTTCTATTAACTTTGCTTCATTCCATAATAATTCGTATTCTTTGTCCTCTTTTGTTAATAATTTTGATAAATCTTCACATTTCTCAAGCGTTATACCAGGTTCTTCCGGTACTATATCTGATAGAGGATATGCATATTTATGCATATATGCTCTTTTCTTTTCGGAATCGCCTTCATATAATTGACTTGCTCTGTCTCTACCAACCATTTTTATGGCATTTTTAGCCCCATAAGTAAGTTCGGTTGCTATCGAACAAACGGCATTTTCTCCATGTCTCCATTTTAAGTATTTTATTATTGTTGGTCTTAATGATGTAGATATATCTACGTCAATATCCGGCATAGTTACTCTTTCGGGATTAAGAAAACGTTCAAAAAGTAAATTATACTTGAGCGGATCTACATTTGTTATACCAAGTAAATAACAGACCAATGAGCCTACTGCTGAACCACGACCGCTTCCGACACCTATTCCGTACTTATATCCCTTTTCCTTTATATAATCTTCAACGGTTTCAAAATTAATAGAATTAAGTTCTTGTTTTGGAATCTTTCCCATAAGTCTTGCAGCATAACAAATATCTCTTACAACAAGATGATAGTCTACAAAACCCATATTTTTAATTACTTGAATTTCGTGTTGTAATCTGTTTTCGTATTTTTCAGACCATTCATTTTTATTGATTTTATCTTCCTTTGCTTTATTTAATAATTCATCAAAATACATTTCAGGTGTTTTATCTATTAATTTGATTGATGGATAATGTTCTTCTTGAGGAAAGACTACTTTAAATGTATCCAGAATATTTGTTGCATTTATTGCTTCATTTACAGCTTCTTCTGGTAATATTTTAACTAAATAATTATATAATTCATTATCTGTTTTAATATATAATTCACGATCTGTTGAATTTAAGGTTACAGCTTTATCGAAATAGTTAAACCTTACTATTCTTCTCCCTTCTACACAATTTTGCGTCTTACTGGTTATGTGTGCATCATTAGCAGCTATAATAGGTGTGTTAGTTTCTCTTGCTAGTTTTAGCAATATTGGCATAACATATGCTTCTTCTTTTAAGCCATGATTTTGTAATTCTATATAAAATTCTGGGACAATTGATTTAAACCACATTAATCTATTAAATGCTGCTTTATATAACTCATTCTCTGGCTTTAAATCAATTTTATTAATTAAATCTATTGCTTTTAAATACTTATTGTTTTCTTTATTGTATTCTTTTCTTTTTTCCTTTATTTTTAATATTTCATCTTTGAGTTTTGA
>JAILOA010000449.1 GCA_024691065.1 Lachnospiraceae bacterium
ATTATAGAAATATAGTCTTCTTGCTAAAAAAATACGAACAATTTAAGTGATTTAATTATATCATCATATATAAAAAATTTGTTTTGCTCACGGCATAATATCTAAAAAAAATATAAAAAAAGACTCCAAACTCACTTAGAGGCTGAATCCTTTTATTTCATACCAGGGTTATAAATTCGAGGGATTACTTTTTTTGATAAATACTCTTTAACTTTATATTTATCACATTTGTTTTGTATTTAAAAATATGGTAAAATATCCAAAGATAAACTGAATCCTGTTTCCGGGATTATACTTTTAATTACACTTATTATCTACTAAAAGAAAGGCGGACACTTAATATGGAGACTAGACCTTATGTAAAATGGGATGTTATGAACTCTTTTATTATCGATGTATTTAAGGCTTACGGAGTACCTGGGGAGGATGCTGCAATTTGCGCTGATGTCCTTTTGGAGTCCGACAGACGTGGCATAGAGAGTCACGGTTGCAACCGTTTTAAGCCGATTTATATTGACCGTATCAAGAAAGGGACTCTTCTTCCTATAACCAATATAGAAATCATAAAGGAAACACCGACTACCGTTGTTATGGATGCCCATGACGGGATGGGTATGGTTGCCAGTCATAAGATGATGAAAATGCTTATTGAGAAAGCAAAGATATACGGTATGGCGGGCGGCGCCATCAGAAATTCAACTCATTACGGAATAGCCGGATACTGGACTACTATGGCAAGTAACGAAGGGCTTGTAGGAATAACCGGAACCAATGCGAGACCATCGATTGCACCTACATTTGGCGTAGAAAATATGATGGGCACGAATCCATTAACATTCTCACTCCCAACAGATGAGGAATTCCCGTTCTGCCTGGACTGTGCCACATCCTCGGTACAGCGCGGAAAGATAGAATATTATTCAAGAGAAGGTAAAGAAACCCCTGCAGGCATGGTAGTTACCCGGGATGGAGAAACCATAACAGATTCTACTAAAATCCTTAAGATGCTTACCGAAGGCAGTGCTGCTCTCACACCTCTAGGTGGTGGCCCAGGTGATGAAACCTGCGGATACAAAGGCTATGGCTATGCAGCTGTTGTAGAGATACTCTCTGCGGCGCTTTCCGGTGGCCAATTTATGAAGGCACTCACCGGAGTAGATTCCGAAGGAAATCCTAGTATGTATCATTTAGGACATTTCTTCTTCGTAGTGGATCCCGATGCATTTGTAGGACGTGAAGAATTTAAAAAGATTGCCGGCAATATATGCAGGGATTTACGTAACAGCAGGAAGGCTCCCGGATATGACAAAATCTATACTGCAGGCGAAAAGGAGTACCTGACCTGGCTTGAACGTAAGGATAAAGGCGTACCTGTAAGCGAGTCTGTACAAAAGGAACTGATTGAACTCAGGGATACACTGGGACTTGATTATAGATTTGAGTTTGAAGGGTAATATGCCTGCTTATTTCAAAATTTACTTTCACCTCGAAAACTTGTGATTATAAGGTAAGGGGAATTTACTATTTGTGGTTCTCTCTGTGATAGCAAAAACTTATAACCGGTTATTTATTTAAAATATTTTCCAGTCAAAAATATTCATAGTAATATTATTACAGCCTTATTTTAAGGGATGGCACAGAAAGCAGGCTATAACGAACCTTCGAGGGGGAAATTAAATGAAATTTACAAATTATATATATGATTATATCAGAAGTGGTGAAACGACTTCCAAAAAACTCGGATTAGAAATCGAGCACCTTGTTGTAGATAAGAACGGCACTCAAATAAGCTTTGATCTGGTATCGTCTCTGATTGAAGAAAACGGCAATAAAACCGGTGCAACACTGCACTACACAGATGGATATGTAGTTGGCTACAGCACCGATAAATACTGCATTACACTGGAGCCTTCCTGTCAGTTTGAAATCAGTATCAATCCATATTCTTCGATAAATATAATTAAAGAAATATATGATGATTTTTACACTTTATGGAACGATACATTTTCAAAACTGGGATACCATATGGAAACATTTGGAAATCTTCCGAATGTGGAACTTGGCAAAATCACACCGGACGAAATTCCATTGTCGCCAAAATCAAGATATAAATATATGAATAAGCATTTTATGCAAACCGGTAAATACGGCAAATATATGATGAGAGCCTCTGCTTCCGCACAAATATCAGTAGATTTTTCGTCAGAAGAGGATATGGTAAGAAAACTTAGAGTATTGCAAAAAATTTCACCTATACTCATGATAATTATGGAAAGCAAATCCTCTCCTACCTCAACATTGCCGGGCTCGGAAAACAAACCACATTTACATAGAATTCAGCAATGGAATGATATAGATCCGGTAAGGACAGGCTTCATTCCTCACTCATTTGACGATGACTTCGGATATAATTCAATAGCATCACAAATATATAATTTGCCACTGATTCTATTATCAGATGAGTCAAAGACTGTATATGTAGGCGAAAAAAATGCCAAAGATTTATTTGAAGAAAAAATACTGGATGAACAATCACTGACCGAAGAAAGAAGAACCAAGCTAATAGAACACTTCATATCTATGGGATTCTTCCACTTCAGAGTAAAAACTTATATTGAAATAAGAGTAGCCGACAGTGTTCCGATTGACAAGGCATTAGGCTATGTAGCACTAATAAAAGGTCTGATATACTCAGAAGAAAATTTAGCGAGCTTAGAGAAAACATTTGAATCTGTACATTCAATTCCGGACATAAATGCAGCCATAGAAGAAATTGAAAAATATGGCTTCGACGCCGATATATATGGTGGTCAAAATATAAAGGACCTTGCAAATTATCTGATAGAGTTATCAAAAGACGGTTTAAGCAGCGAAGAAAAGGAGTACCCGGATAATGTGCGAGCTTTTTGGAGTAACAGCCAATAGAAAAGTACATCTGAATAGTCTTTTAGAGGAGTTTTTCTCACATAGCAACGAACAGCCGAGCGGATGGGGCATAGCCACCTTTGAAGGCAGAAATGTATCGCTTGAAAAGGAGCCTCTCCGCGCCGACAGAAGTGCTTATCTAAAAAGTAAATTGAATAATGATATTTATGCTTCCAATTTATTTGGACATATAAGAAGGGCAACCATCGGATATGAATCATATGTAAACACGCATCCATTTACTGCCATGGATTTAACCGGCAGAATATGGACCCTGATTCATAACGGAACAATATTTGAAGCGCCGCAACTAAGCCCATACCAATATACCCAGTCCGGAACGACGGACAGCGAGCGAATTTTGCTGTATATTGTCGATGAAATAAATAGGCACACAAAGGAGGCTTCAAGGCCTCTGAATGATGCCGAAAAACATGAAATAATTGACGAAATATTCGAAAAATTGTCGCCGGAAAATAAATTAAATGTATTGCTATATGATGGCGAAAATATGTATATACATAAAAATGCCAAGGAAACTTTGTTTGTAAAAGAAGATGATGATTCCGCAATTTTTTCAACCCAGCCGCTCGATAAAGGACACTGGCGGGAAGTTGAGCAAAACAGGCTCCTTGTCTACAGAAACGGCGCCCTTGTGTATTCAGGCGCCCCTCACGATTACTCATATATAGAGGATCCACAGAAGATGAAACTACTCTTTCTGGCATTTTCTAATTTGTAATATACATTACGAAATTTTGAAAGAATCCG
>JAILOA010000004.1 GCA_024691065.1 Lachnospiraceae bacterium
TGCACCGATCAGAACAAGCATCACAAAAACATTTATAATATAGGCCTTCTTACTGTTCAAAATCGTTTTCCTTTCTATGCGCTGTTAATTTTTCACAACACATTTACTTACCCTTTCAGGCATCCTGTCTCACAAATGCCCGCTACACTGCGTCCACAAGGAATCCCATCCTCACAGACGCCCGCTGCACTTCTTCCGCAATGCATCCTATCCTCATTTTGTGCCCTTCTCAAGTCGTAGCAGGTCAAAAAAAACCGACAAAACCTCCGAGCACTCATCCTCTAATAACCCCCGAATCGTAAACGGAGCATGATTAAACTTCTCTACGTGCAGTAAATCCACCACACTCCCTACACATCCGGCCTTACCGCTCATTGCTCCAATATAAACCTCGGAAATCCGGGACTGTATAATTGCACCCGCACACATTTGGCAAGGCTCAAGCGTTACATACATTACTGCATTATCAAGTCGCCAATCATTAAGTTTTTTACAAGCCTTCCTTATGCAGATGATCTCTGCATGCTCAAGTGAAGACCTAAGCTTGTTTCTTTTATTGTAAGAACGGGCGATAATCTCCCCGTCCATCACAATCACACATCCAATGGGAACATCCCCATTCTTAGCTGCCTTCTTAGCCTGCTTAAGAGCCTCCTTCATAAAACGCTCATGCATATCAGCATTTTCCTTAAACTCCTCTATGCGCCTCACGTCATCAGGTTTATAAGACTTCTTAAGGCTATCACTGCTTAGTGCCTCCACCTCATCAAGGTGAAGATTTATACCACTTTTCATACATTTTCTTTCTATCGGTTTGATTTAATATGTTCAAAAAACTTAGGCAATCAAAATCAAATCTTCGCTTTCATACTATATCCGTTAAGGTTCTTAGCCTTCACATATACTTTTTTAAGTCCCCTCATTGCCTTGGAGGTATATGTAAATGTACCGTTCTTTGCAAGTTTCGCCTTATGCTTCTTTCCATTAAAGAAAACGTAAACCTTGGATTTTGTATTCTTTACCGTAGCCTTCTTACCATTGGTATTTCCGACCAGATCTATCTTTCCGCTGACGGAACCGGTTTCACTGTTTTTTCCCGTAATCACAGGCTTATTAGGCACCACCTCCGTCCTCTTCATGGACGCCGTCTTGGAATTACCTAAATCATTGGTAGCATATACCTTAATCTTTACGCCTGAATCAGTACGCGGAAGCTTAAATTTATAACAATAATTAAATGTCTTCGGCTTATATTTTCCATTGGAATTTGTATAGGTCTTACCCTTCATAGTCAATGTCATCTTACAAAGCTCATCCGAGTAAACCTTAACCTTTTTAACCTTATTATTAACAGTATTGGCATCAAAAGTAGGTTTCTTAGGCTTCACAAGGATTACATCACCGGTAGCCGGCAGGCTCACACGATTCATAACATCAAAGGAATAAATCTTAACCGTATCCTCTATTGTAAGAGTCTTAGGTAAATCGAGCGAATATGTTCCCTCCGAATCCACGGAAACATCTACATCCGTAACACTGTAGCCCGCATTATAAAATGCAGAATTTGTATAAAAATCACGACCTCCGTTTGAAGCCACATATAGATCCTTCTCATTTACAAGAACAGCAGGAAATGCTGATGTATCATTTATGTTACCGCTTATATTTCTTGACTTCGTGGTAATCTGTCCAACTGAAGGACAGTTAGGACCATTTCTAAGAACTTCGGTGGTTACTTTGTCACTGGTCTTTCCATCATTATCCGTAACATACACATTTATCTTGGTTCCGGCCTTCTGGTAAGGCATCGCATAGCTGAAGTTACCGCTGGCATCAGATGTAGTTTTGTAAATAATATTCCCTGTCTCAAATACTACCGTCATTTCAGCCTCTGCCTGACCTGTAATTCTCGTAGAAGTATTTGAATATGGATTAACAACCGGTACACCCAGCTCATTTTCACTAATATTTGAAACCCTTATATGATTTACAAATCCGTCTCCATCCGAATCAGAAACAAAAATGGAGTACACTGCATTTTCATTTGCCTTATAAATATTGGATGTAAGTGCAGGTATGTTATTCCAGATTGCACTGCCGGCATTGTATCTTCCCTTGTTTACCTTGATTATATTAGAATCATTTTCGGCATAGACAACAATCTTAAGACTTGTTCTAAGATAGGCACTTCCCGAAGTAAGATTGATACAGAAAAGGTTTGGTCTTGCCTTCGGTACATTTTCCTCCACAAAACGGTACAGGGAACTATCCTTAATCTCCGACTTATCCTTATTTTTGTATGTATAATTATCTTCTACCTTAACAAACGAATATCCATTTTCTTCAGTAAATGTATCGTTATTTGGAAGATATATATCATCTATCTTTATAAATCCATCGATGACCTCGGTCTCAGAAGTACCGGAAGCCTTAGCCTTTTTAGTAGCATTCTCTCCCGAAGAACTCTTACTCTCTTCAGAATCCTCTTCTGTTCCTGAAGAATTCCCGCCATTTTCAGAATCCGCTTCCGAAACACTCTCGTCCTCTTCGCTGATACCAAATACGACCTTATAGTTATTATCAACCGTGGCAATCATATCTGAAATGTCTCCATTCAGATCGATATATGATTTTGCATAATTTCTATAATTTGTAGGTGTTAAATCAACAAGCTTCTTGGCATTCATATCCCCGAGGACTGCCAATGCCGGAACTGTCTCTGCAGCAAGTATAAATGTATCGCCCGCCTGTATTTCTTTTCCATTAACATTGACATTCTTAATTCTACCGGTCTCACCCTCATCAAGATCTATTTTATTACCTTCATCATCGAAAAGTGATGAACCCTTTAAATCAATGGTATAATTGATACCATCTAAAACAAAATAGTTATCCAATACAGTTTGCAGGTCATATTCAAACAAATTATAAACCTTTACAGCCTGTGAAGTGGCTGGTTTTGTTGTCTCAGCAGGAGCTTCTGTGCCAGGAGCCACAGTCTCGGCTGCCTCTGTCTCTTCCGGCTCTGCTTCATCTGTCGCAGATGGTGTTGCAGTTTTCACGGCTGCTTCAGTCCCCGGAACAGCGCTCTCTGAAGCTACTGCACTTGGAGTTGCACTTGGGGTTGCACCCTGTGATTCATTGGCATCTTCAGATACAGCATCATCTGTTGCCGCTTCCGTATCGGAATTATTATCCGCATCATTTAAAACATCTGTATCATCTACTGTGTTTTCTGCCTTTAAGTTACTTTCTACAACTGCAGGTGCATTTAAAACAGTTGAATCAATTACATCCGAAACCTCATCCGGAGCACTTAAAACAGCGGTTTTATCCTCATTCGATGCATTAGCAGAAACACTTAATACTGTTATGTTATCACTTGTATTCACTTTATCTTCAGTCTCATTACCCGAAGTGCTTTCTTCTGACTTATCTGCTTCATCCTCCGATAAAACAACCTTATCATAAACTTCCTCTGTATCATACAACGAAGCTGTCCACTCCAGGATATTGATAAGGTCTTCACCTGTAACCTTATATAAATGTAATCCTCTCTTTGGATTTATAATCTTATTCAAATCACTGACAAAAAGCTCATCTTTGATACTTGCAGACAAACCGTGTTTTTCAGAAACCCTTCCCATTGAAACAACAGGAATATTTGCCAGGGTCGGATCAGTAATATTTACATATTCCAAAGCATAGTTGGTTTTAATGTCGTTCCCAAGCTGCATTAATGAACTGTCCTTCAAAAACACAGAATAATTTTCAAATTCATTGCCACTCTTAATATCTGACAAAATTTCAGATAAAGACTCTGGAGACGAGCTTTCAACCGCTGATCCACTTGATACCTCAGTTGAAACACTCGTGGAATCCGCTGTCTCCACAGCCGTTACATTTTTTGGAATTGACATCCCAAAAATGGTGGTTATTGCTAAACTACATGCTACTAAACTACTTATTTTTCTTCTGTTTATCATACAATTTCACTCTTCCTAAAAACAACCACTCCCGACTGATTGCTCAGTCGGGATGGCATTATTCATTATTTGATTAGTCTTCAACAGGCATAAAACCTGCATCTTCTCTCACTTTAACAGGCTTATAACCTGCATCTTCTCTCACTTTAACAGGCTTACAACCTGTGCGTTCTCACTAGAGATTACATGTCATATTCATCCGGTCCGTATTTTGTTATATCAATAACATACTGGAAACGCTTTGCAAGGGCCGGTGTAATTCTAAAGAATTTGTCCAATGCATCGCCCTCGTCGGATAATACAACAACAAAATCTCCTTCGTATTCATCCATAAGCTTAAATATTTCATTTATGGTTGTAAACATAAGCCTTGATGCCCCCGTTACAAGTA
>JAILOA010000009.1 GCA_024691065.1 Lachnospiraceae bacterium
TATAATATAATTATCCTTGGGAATCAGCCCCATAAAAAACTAAAATCTCAAGTAACATATCGTAAGAATTATATCACAAAATTATTATTTAGCAATAAATTCATAAAAAATACACATTTTATTTAACGAGCATAATTTACGACAAAATATGTAATTAATTCAATATATCATTTACAAAAATCACCGCTTAATATACCAAAAATCCTATCATTCAAAAAAACATTCTCCACAAAACAAAAACCACCTGCAGATAAATCCACAGGTGGTTCCCGTATTTGCCATAGTTAAAGTAAAGCGAATATTTGCAATCCGCTTTCCTTCTTAATCACAAACGCAGAATACCACGTTTAAAAATAAATTAACCTTCAGAAATAGCGCCTACAGGACAAGCTCCTGCACATGCTCCACATGAAATACATGTATCTGCATCGATCTCATACTTGCTGTCGCCTTCAGAAATAGCTCCAACAGGACATCCACCTGCACATGTACCACAACTGATACAATCATCACCAATTACATAAGCCATAGTAATTTCCTCCTTGTAGTAATATTTAATTAAAAACAAAATCGTCTTACTTCCACAATTATACTATAAGACTTTTAAAATTACAAGAAGTTTTTCTCTATTAAGCACTATTTTTATTGAATTTACAAAGATTTTATTGTTAGCATAAACTAACACATTTTAACTGTTTATATTATTCTCTTTTGAAATTTATAACATACTTATTCCAAATTAAAATCCCGCCAAAAAACACGAATCATTGATTGCCACGCTAAATTAAACTTCAATTATTGATCCCTCAATTCAATCAAAGGAGAAGCATTCTTTTCTATGTAATCTCTCGTAATGGTAACCTTGCCAATCATAGAATCCTTAGGAATTTCAAACATTATATCCAACATAAATTCTTCGATTATAGCTCTCAATGCACGCGCACCGGTCTTTCTCTCAACCGCTCTCTCTGCTATTGCTTCAATTGCACCGTCATCGAATTCAAGCTTCACTTCATCAAATGAAAGCAGCTTCTGATATTGCTTAATAATTGCATTCTTAGGCTTTGTCAAAATTACCTTGAGCATATCCACGGACATCGACTCAAACGGACAGATAATCGGAAGTCTTCCGAGAAACTCCGGAATCATACCGAATTCACGAAGATCATCCGGATTTACATGCATTTGAATGTTCTGATCATCATCCAATGAATCCTTAAGCGTCGACCTGAAACCGATGGATGAATTCTTGGTGAGCCTGTTTCTTATGGTTTTATCGAGTTCCGGGAATGCACCGCCAACGATAAAAAGTATATTGCTGGTATCGAGATTTACAGTCGGTACCATTGCATTTTTACTTGAAGCACCGACAGGAACCTCTACCTCACTTCCCTCGAGAAGCTTTAAAAGCCCCTGCTGTACAGCTTCGCCGCTTACATCCCTGCTGTTTAAATTCTTCTTTTTGGAAATCTTATCTATTTCATCTATAAATACTATACCATGCTCTGCCTTGTCAGCATCATTGTCAGCCGCAAAAAGAAGCTTTGAAAGCACACTTTCCACGTCATCACCGATGTAGCCTGCTTCTGTAAGAGTTGTAGCATCGGTAATTGCAAGCGGAACCCTAAGGATTCTCGCAAGAGTCTGCACCAGATAGGTTTTTCCGCAGCCTGTAGGTCCCACCAAAAGCATATTGGACTTCTCAAGCTCGACATCGTCCATATCAAATGCACTATGCTTCTTTACCTTGCTCTCCTCACCGTTTTCATCCTCTTCCATGGAAATCACGCGCTTATAATGATTGTAAACTGCAACACTCATTACCTTCTTTGCGTGCTCCTGTCCAACTACATACTCATCCAAATGCTTCTTGATGATATGTGGCGCCGGAAGATTTTCTATATTTAACTCAGGTCCCTCTTCAACCTTTTTCTTCTTTCTCTTCTTTACCTTCTGACGCTGAGGTGAGTCAAACTGCCCAAAAGGCGGGAATCCCGCAAATGAGAAAATGTTACCGAGCGGTGTTCCGTTATTCTTATTATCGTCCTTTTTATCGTCTTTATCCTTTTTGTCGCCGTCATCCGAATCAGATTTGGAATTTTGGAACTTATCCTTGGCATTGATTACATTTTCACTTGAATTATCAGCGCTTTGATTTACAACCACCCCGGAAGAGTTATCAGAACCTGAATTATTCTGATTTACGCTACCTGTGTTACCATTCCCGTTATTGTTCGGATTAAATCCCGGAATATTCATATTTCCAAGCATATCATTCAGTTTCTGAAGGTCCTCGGGAGAACCCATTCCCGGAAAACCGCCCATATTTCCCATAGTATTAAATGCATTCTGCATGCAGTCAGTGCAAACACATATATTATCCGCTATCTTAATCATCTTGCCTGCCATACTTTCCGTACGGTGGCATAAAAAGCAAATATCCTCGTATTCGTCCATATTTACCTCACATTTCCTTAAATCATACCGATATAAATTTGATACTGATTTAATCTGCAATCCTATTTTGTTATGCTTTACAAACTATCCCGCAATAATACACTAAACTTCCATACTTTGCAATATTTTCCTCTGTAAAACAGTAATAATTCACTAATTATACATATTTTTATCAAAACTCGAAATCGTTTTCTTATGTCTCTTTTGATTCTTCTTGGAATTCATATTCGGTGGAACTGCCTTATTTTCGGTCTTCGCAGGCATTTCTGTCCAGGAATATCTTCTGTTTTTCTTGAATCTCTTCCTCTTACCCTGATTAGCCATTCCGTAAGGACTGCTCTTTCTGGCAGCTTCGGTTTTCTTCTTCGAGAAAAATGTAAACTTGCCCCCACGTTCCTCCTTAGGAACTTTCTTAGCCTCGGTCTTAGCGCTCTTTCTTCCACCCGTAAATGTAGGTCCTCCGGATTCGGACTGTATTCCTCCGCCCTTTCCGGACGCCTTTTTCTTCATATTTTTCTTACCGGAGAAATTGAGGAATCCGCCCTCGGAGTTCTCCTTCCGGGTATCCTTCTCTTCCTTTGTAAACCTGTTTCTACCGGTGGTTCTCCTGATTTCTCTGCTTCTCATAATAATAAAATACACAAGAATTATGAACAATACGAGAAGAATAATATATATCTTTCTGGTCTTCACAAAATTAACGAATCCCGCCTGCACATCAACCCAGTTAAATCTAAGCTTATTCTTTAACTTGCTGACAAAACCGGTAACCTTTTGAGTACCGGTTTTCTCACTGGTCTTCTGATTAACGATTGGCAATGCATTGTCCTTAATTTTAGATGTGTCATATATTATATCCGCCGAACCGACCTTTTCACCATTGTAGGTATAAACGATATGGCCGATTACATTTTTGCCCTCTTCAAAATCCGAGGTTTTGGTATATGTAATATTTTGCTTTAGCTCAGAAAGCTTAACGCCCTTAGGTATTACAACCGAAGGCTCTGCGGAAAGGCTGATAGGGGATTCATCTCCCAAAAATGTTGTGTACTCCGAGAAAAGATTCTCCTCAACCTCGCTCAAGTCAGTATTCATAGTCTTTACATTATAATTTTCAAAACCATAATTAAAAAGAGAAATAGTATCTGAATACTCGTTAAAGTTGGATGCCTCAGGGTTTACGTCATCAAGTACAACGCAGATAAGCTGAAGTCCGTTCTTCTCGCCAACGGTAACAAGGGTATTTCCGGCCTTGCTTGTATAACCTGTCTTTCCACCTATACAATATTTGTATTCATACTGTGGGAAGCTGTAACCACTAATCATACTATGATGGTTAATCAAGTCTCTTTTCTTGGACTTGTTGGTCTTCTTCATCTTATAATTCTTGGTGGAAGTTACATTTCTAAATGTCTGATTCATCATAGCTGCCCTTGTGATAACTGCCATATCATAGGCACTTGTATAATGATCATCATCATGAAGACCGTTAGGATTTACGAAATGAGAATCCTTTAATCCAAGATCTGCAACAGTCTGGTTCATAAGGTCCGAAAATTTCTTTACCGATCCGGAAATATGCTCTGCAACCGCGTAGCATACCTCATTTGCAGAAGCAAGCATCATACCGTAATAACAGTCGTTCATGGTAATTTTTTCACCTGCCTGTGTAAAAGGCCAGAGTCTTGCAGCGTCCCAACCAATAGAGTTTACAGCCTTCTTGCTAAATGTAACATACTCGTCTCCGGAGCAATTCTCACAAGCCAGATAGGTAGTAAGAATCTTGGTAATACTTGCAGGATATTTATGCTCATGTATATTCTTGGCATAGAGCACAGTTCCTGTCTTAAGCTCCATAAGTATGGCGCATTTTGCACCTATGGTACCCTTTGGAGGCTCGGCTATATTTGAACCATTTGAGGAATTCTTGTTTTTCTTTGCCTGCACTGTCGCAGCATTATTAAAAAAGCCCGTTTTGAAGCTGCCAAATGGTGCTGCTAAGCTTAAAAACAGACTGATTATACAAATAAAAACCATCCTTTTTGAAATTTGTCTTCTAAGATTTTTATTGAAACCATATGTATTTATATTATGTATACTCATTATTCTTTCCCTTTTAAAGTAAGCATTTTACTATTTATATATTTTTATATTAATTCTAAATGAAATGTGAAACATCCCGACATAACAATGATATTCGCAAGGCACTTCCTGCCTTGAAATCTCCCCTTACCCCACCTATGCCTTCACATCTTAGAGGTAGAGGATTTTCCTTACCGGGTTATACCGCAGATCAGATTTTTGAAATCATCCCCAAAATCCAATTAAAACAAGTTTTTTAGTCCCGGTCAAAACCGGATTGTATAAATTTATGCCTTAAATCAAGGAATATAAGCATAAATAAAACACTCTCAGTAGGAATCGAACCTACAACTGCCCCTTAGGAGGGGGCTGTTATATCCATTTAACTATGAGAGCGTACAAAAGGAATAGTATCATATTAGATTTTTTTTGTCAAGGTGCTAGTTTACGGGCTTTTATACAAAAAATACAATTCGAAATATAAAATATAATAAAAACACGAATACCTGAAAAAACTACTACCGTTTTATAATACATTATAGTAAAATGTAATGTCAGTGGGTACAAAACGAAAATAGTGACATTTGTCACACCCTTTATTTTACTAAATTGTGACAGCAGACACTAACACCTTCCAAAAAAAAGATTTATAATAGAGCCATCAAAACAAGTTGAGAAACTACTTAAAAAACTTGTTAGATTATTTAATCTTATTTATAGCTTATTTGTTATAAATACTTGCTTGTTTTATAGATTAAACCGCTTAAATGCTTGTCGGATAAAACATTTGCAATAATACAAATCCCGGTTACACCGGGTGTCCATAAAGGAGGGAAAGCTTATGAACCCAAATGTAAATGATAATCAAAACAGTAAAATTTCAAACACTTCCATTTTAATGATTCTCGGTGTACTTTTAATAAGCATATCCGGAATTATATTTGTAAGCAGTACCTGGAAGTATTTCTCGGTCCCAATTAAATCATTGATTCTCTTTGGCTCCAGCGCATTTTTCTTTTTGTTTGCATTTATACCGCCAATCAGAAAAACACTTCCGCTTGCATCAAATATTTTCTATTACCTCGGAACACTGTTTTTTGGACTTACCGGCGTAATGATCAGCGGAGGATTCATTTCAAAGGGTAACTATTATGATAATGCCAAAAAATTCGGCATAGATAAGGCAGATGAAATCCGCGACATGGTTACAATACATAACTGCAGGGTACTCTTCCTGCTCTGCCTCGGTATCATCATACCAATCGCAATCAAGTATTACTTTAACCGCTTTGCAGGAGATATCCTGGTTACATTTCTTCTTGTAAATGTAGTCGCAGTAACCTTTCCTTCAACAATCGGGATAAATAAACTTAACTTCGCACCAGGCATTGTATTTCTTATGTTTGGAGCAATTTTCTTCGGAGTTTGCATATTAAAAAATCATGCCTTCGAAAATCTCCCGTCAATTAATGACCCGGATTATGAAAAAGCCAAAGTAACATATACGGTATTAAAGGTTCTTTATGTGATAGAGGCAGCATGTAATGTAGGTTTGGCATTTTTTGTAAGCTTTATGTTGGAATATGACATTGAATTTTTTGCATTAAATATACTTATCTTTATCTTTGAGGCAATTGTTTTTGCTACAACATATATGTCCTACAAACATGCTTACAATAACGATTTCAAATCAGCTACCTTCCAAAGGATTGTGAATAGCTTTACTGCACTTACTTTAATATTTGCCGCAGCATTAATGACAGGATATGCTCTTTTCTATGAGAAATATTCCGAAGATAGATTCTTTTATGAAGGAAGAAGTACACTTGTAAGATTTTTATTCCTTACATTCCTCCTGATTGTAGAAATTGTATTTGAATTCAAAGCAAATACAGGAGAGATTGACACAGCATTTGTAAGAAATTCAGGATATGTAAATGGTGATAATGTAAAAGTTGTTCACTTAAAACATGCATTCAAAAAATTTAACCGCATGGAATTCTTTATAGCAACAATTGTTTTGTCACTGATACTTCAGATGGTTGAAATATTTGACTATAGCTTTGACAGAGGTTTCTTTGGGGACTCAGAATATGATCCTACTTATCTTCCTTTCTCATTTATGATAGCTGCTTACTTTGCAGGACTTGCCATTATAAGAAAGCAATATAAATACTTTTTCACTTCCGGTGGATTTGTTGTAAGCGGTTTCCTTATGTTAATCGCTGCATTTAGTGAAGATTTCTTACCTTCCGCAGGATACTTTGCCTTTTCTACAATTTTTATAGTTGTTGCGAGCATGGTTAAATCCAGAACCCCACGCTCCGTACTTTTAACCATATGGCTTGCCTTAGCGGTTTTCTCGGCATCTTCTCTTCCTTTCCTTACGGAACATATTATGATAACAGGCGAGAAATGCTCCTTAGGACCGGTTTCATATTCAATTATTTATCTCTTTGCACTTTTGGCAATCAGATATATCTGGTACTACAGCAAAAAGACCGCATCAAACATTCAATTCGTGGGAATGGCTATATTACTTGGATTCCTGTTACTATATAACTTTGATGACGGAGATATCCTTTCACTCCTTACAATGTCAATCATTACAATAGTTACATTGGTTATCGGAGTTCAAAAGCAGAGCAGGCGTTATGTACTTCTTTCATCAATAGTGCTTGCAATCACCGCAATCTATCTTACAAGAGACTTCTGGAGTAATATAGCATGGTGGATTTACCTCTTCATCGGAGGCCTCGGACTTGTGGGATATGCAGTATTCAGAGAATTAAAGAAGCGCGACTGAAAATCCGAATAAACTTAAATCATAGAACTTAAGAAGCGCGACTGAAAATCCGAATAAACTTTAATCAGGAAACTTAAGAAGCGCGACTGAAAATCCGAATAAACTTAAATCACGGTAAATTATGGATAACCCGCCCTTATAAAGGTGCCGGGTTATCCCGGTTTGTTTTTATATCAATATGAGACTCAGGAAATCACTTTAATTCGGTTAAATATCAACTAAAACAGGAGGAAAATATGAATCTTATTCTGATTCCGATTTATATAATGGTTATAATTACCATGGTTGTCGGCGTAACCATAGTATTTCTCAAGGGAAATCATGCCGCATACAATAACATTTACATGCTCTTTTCCACAATGATAATACTTTGGAGCACATCGCAGATAATGATTTTGGAATCCACTGACACAAGCGAACTCTGGATTTCATACGTGGTCGGCAATACCGGCATCTGCTTTACAGGCCCGCTCTGGCTTTGCTTTGCGCTCCTCTATTCCGGTCACAAATACAGAAAACTTATGATTTTACCGATAATTGTCGGACTGGCAAATTACCTTCTAACTCTCACAAATCCCCTTACACATCTTTATTACAAGATATTTGAATATGGAAATGTAACGCACGGCCCGGCATTTCTCTTTAATATTACTTCGACCTATATATTTATGCTGATTGGTTCAATCATTCTTTTCATATATATGGGAAAAGCCGAAAATAAAGGTGCTGACGGACGCACCCCACAGCTTATGATATTCCTTGCAGCTATATTTCCGTTAATTTTAAATCTTCTTTATCTGGTCGGAATCGTTAAATCAGAGCACGATGTAACCCCTGTAGGCTTTGCAATTTCATCGATTTTACTGCTCCTTGCCACCATACGCTACCGCTTTTTAGAGGTCGACTTAAAGCGTGAGCTTGAAATTACAAATGTACAGCTCCTTCTTGAAAAAGAAAGAAACCGTATAGCCCAGCAGGTACACGATACAGCCGGTCACACTCTCACAATGCTTCAATCCTATATGAAACTTGCGGATACCGAGCTTGCAGCCGGAAATACATCTGAAGCTCATGACCTTCTCACCGAGGGACGAAACCTTACAGCCAAGGGAATCAAGGAAATTCGTGAGTCCATAAATGAACTTCGCCGTGAGGCTGAATACGAGCTCGTAACACAAGGACTTGTACAGCTTAAGAATACCTCCCATGAACTCCCTATAGACCTTAGCATTCAGGGAACCGACTCCGAAAAATATTCGCATCTTTCGAGAATCATTTATGATACCGTCCGCGAGTCCATTACAAATACGATGAAGTACGCAAAGGCTACAAAAATCGATATATTTTTAAACTTTCAGGAAAATGCATTAGATGTTATAATAGGTGATGATGGTATCGGTACCGATGAAATCGTGGAAAACAACGGTACCCGTGGAATTCGTGAACGTATAGAAAAAGCTGGTGGAAGCGTAAGATTCATAAGTGCTTCGGGTGAAGGATTTATGACAAGGATTCACATTCCTGTATAACTAAGTTCTTCGGGTGAATGCTTTATTACAAGAACTCAGATATCTGTATAAAAGATGAGGTCTTATTTACATTTTGAATTTCGGTACTTCGGAACATATTTTGTGTATTGTATTTCGGTACTTCGGAACATACTTTGTATATTGTATTTCGGTACTTCGGGAACATACTTTGTATATTGAAATTCGGTACTTCGGAACAAATTTTGTGTATTGTATTTCGGTACTTCGGGAACATACTTTTTGTACCGCTACATTTTGGAGGATATATGTCAAAGATCAGGGTTTTAATTGCGGATGATATAAGGATTTTACGCCAGGGACTTCGTGCAGTCCTTCTAGGTGATGCTGATATGGAGGTCGTTGCTCTTTGTGAAAACGGCCTGGATGCCTATGAGAAAACCAAAGAACTTAAGCCCGATGTCGTCCTTATGGATATGAGAATGCCCGAATATGACGGGGAGTTTGGAATCAGAAAAATAAAGGCCGATTTTCCGGAAGTAAAGATTCTGGTTCTTACCACCTTTGATGATGATGAGACCGTAAATAAAGCTCTTGCAAGTGGTGCAGACGGATATATATTAAAGGAATCCGAGGATGAAAAGGTCATAGCCTCCATTAAGCAGGTGCATTCCGGCATGAATGTATTTGGCGGTTCCGTATTTAATGCCCTTAAGGCCAGGCTTCTAAGCGGAAATATAACGAATGCAA